>JBHHWX010000056.1:0-18481 GCA_046756745.1 bacterium
TAAACTGGAATCGGCCACGCATAGCTCCGAAGGGTACAACCCTCTTTGCGGCGACCGCATCCAGCTTTATTTGATCATCAAAGACGACGTCATTGCAGACATCGGATTCGAAGGCTCCGGGTGTGCTATCTCAAAAGCCTCGGCCTCCGTGATGACCGCTGAAATTAAAGGCAAGTCTGTGGCTGAAGCCAAAGCACTTTTTCAACGTTTCAAATTGCTCCTGACTGACGAAAACAGCCAGGGCACGATAGCCGAGCTTGGGAGGTTAGCGGTTTTTTCCGGAGTACGTGAATTCCCGGTAAGGATCAAATGCGCCGCGCTGGCCTGGCATACGCTGATGGCAGCGATGGAAGATCGGACAAATTCCGTATCAACCGAATAGAGAAAGCAGTGCGGTATAGCCGCACTCGCAAACGTCAAACGTGAGATGTGAAACGTGAAAGCTCCTCAACAAGGTGTGTTGGAAGGACACCTCTCATGTTTGACATCTCACAATAACTGGGAAGTTGAAATGATGGAAAGCCAACCTGAGCCAACAATAGAGGATAAAATAATCGATGCGCTCAAAACATGTTATGACCCGGAAATCCCGGTCAACATTTATGATCTCGGCTTGATCTACGAAATACAGGTCGACGAGGAAAAGAATGCGTGCATCAAAATGACTTTGACTTCGCCAGCCTGCCCGGTTGCCGGCATTCTCCCCGGGGAAGTGGAAGACAAGATACGATTACTGCCGGACACGAAAGACGTCAAGGTCGATCTGGTTTGGGAACCGCCTTGGACTCCGGATCGAATGAGTGAGATCGCGAAATATGAGCTTGGGATGATGTGAAAATCGTACCGGTTAAAAGAGTGGCAAAGGGGGAAAAGGCTTTTAAAAGAAAAGCCTTTTTTTTCGACTTTTTGAGTCATTCTAACGCGATATTCATCCAGAAAATTCTTGAGTTTGCTCATCAAAATAACTACATTTAAGGCGTTCATAACAAGAAAGGAGGAGGAAAATGAAGGAGAATATGAAAGCTTATTTGGCCGAACTTATCGGGACTTTTGCTCTTTGTTTTATCGGTGCCGGCGCGATTGTCACTGATTCGCTGCCCGGCGTTCAAGTGGGGTTGGTGGGTATTGCCCTGGCGCACGGATTGGTATTGGCCATTATGATCAATGCCACGGGTCATATTTCCGGTGCACACATCAACCCGGCGGTGACCATTGGTTTTATGATCACAAAGCGTATCGAAGCGCTCAAAGGAGTCGGCTACATCATTTCACAATTGATAGGAGGCGCTTTGGCAGGTTTCGCCTTGCGGGTTATTTTTAATCAACAGGCTTGGGATGCGACTCATTTGGGCACGCCGGCTTTGAGTCAGGCTGTGCCATTTGCGAATGGGATTTACATTGAAGCGATTTTGACGTTCTTTTTGGTTTTCACGATCTTTGCGGTTGCGGTGGATTCCAGAGCCCCCAAAAACGTTTACGGCTTCGCCATTGGGCTCGTTCTGGTTTTCGATATTTTAATGGGCGGGCCTTTGACCGGAGCGTCCATGAATCCGGCCAGAACGTTCGGCCCCGCTCTTGCCGCAGGATATTTTGAAAATCATCTGGTTTATTGGATAGGCCCGGTTTTGGGAGGAAGTATCGCAGCGCTTCTCTATCACCATTTCTTAATGCCTAAGGAAAATGAGCCGGGATAAGACTTGTCGAGGCAAAGCCGTAATCGAAGCTATCAGCTTTCAGCTTTTTTAAGGCTGCACCTCATTATGAATATCAGACTTTGAAGTGACACAGTCAATGCTGTTTTTTAAAGCTGACGACTGATAGCTGACAGCTTTTCATTCATTCGATGATTATTTTCTTGTCTAATATTTATTTTGCACAAAAATGCAAATGTTCAGCGTTAATAACAATAGGAGAGTTTAGATGTCAGAAGCTTTAGTGACCTACCGGGTCGAAGATGGCATAGCCATCATGGAATTGAACAATCCCCCGGCAAACAGCTACAATCATGAAATGATGCGTGAGCTCGATGCATGTATTTTAAAAGCCAGGTTTGATGAGTCGGTTCATGTCTTGATTATCACCGGCAAGGGCGAGAAGTTCTTTTCCGGTGGAGCCGATATTAATATGCTGCAAACCAACGGCCCGGAATATTTGTATCATTTCGGTTTGCATGGCAATGAAACGTTGTTGCGGTTGGAGAATACGCCAAAGCTGGTTATCGCCGCTCTGAACGGACACGCTATGGGCGGTGGCTGCGAAATCAGTTTAGCGTGCGACTTAAGAATTGCCAAGCGCGGCAAGAGCAAAATCGGGTTACCTGAAGTCAATTTGGGAGTGCTTCCGGGAATGGGTGGGACGCAGCGGCTGGCGCGTCTTGTGGGGTCGGGAAAGGCGATGGAATTGATGGCTAACGGCGCTGCCATTTCTTTTGACGCGGCTTTGGAAATCGGAATGCTGAATCAGATTTTTGAAGAAGATGGGTATTGGGAGCAGGTCCTTGAATACGCCAGAAAGTTTGTTCCACCCCAAAAAGCCAGCCTTTCCGTCGGTTTGATCAAACGAGCGGTGAAGTCCGGTGTTGAGATGTCGTTGCCGGATGGTTTGGCTTTGGAGCGCGAGCTCTTGCAGCGTGCGTTTGACAGTGAAGATTCCCAAGAAGGTTTGAAAGCCTATATCGAGAAACGAGATGCCAATTTTAAGGGTAAATAAAATGAATAAGAAACTCAGTTTACAAGAAGCTCAGGAAAACTTGCCGGAACTGGTTTCCGAATTAGAGCACAGCGGGGGATATGTGGAAGTCGTTAAAAACAAGCATACCGCAGCGGTGATGATCACTCTCAGTGCATTTAGAAAACTGCAGCAGCAGAATCCTGAATTGTTTCTTAAGAAAAAGCCGAATACGGAGTGGAAGCTAAGAGGTTCCGTAGAATTAATAGGCGATATAGAGGAAGCTTCGAGGGAAATAAGTAAACAAATTCTGGAATCCATAGATAAACAAAAGCTCTAAAATAGGCGTTCGTCTGTGTACGTTACGGATACACATCCCTTAGCCTTTTATACTGGCGACCAGACCAGCAAATTGAGTAAAAAGGCTCTCAAAATATTCGAAGAATGTGAGCAGGGTAACTTAGTCATTTATATTCCTGCTGCGGTCTTATGGGTATATTCGACTTTAGTAAGGGCGGGCAAGATAAAAATTAAAAGCGTTAACTTTGAAACCTGGTGTCAAAGATTTTTCAAGAATCCTACATTTCTTTTTCAAACACTTGAAATTGATCATATTATGCGAGCACACCAACTAAACTTTCATAACGATCCTTTTGATGTGCTCATTGTCGCGACGGCAAAAATACTTGACATGCCGCTCATTACAAAAGACCGGATCATCACTGACGCACATGTTGTCGATGTAGTCTGGTAAACCTAAATTAAGGAGAAATACATGGCACAGATGTATATCCACGGCGAGTGGGTCGATGCAAAAGATGCACGTACGTACGAAGTCAAAAATCCGGCCAATGGCGGCGTCATCGATTCGGTACCGAAAGGCGGCAAAGTAGACGCCGATGCGGCCGTTGCTTCGGCCAAATCGGTTGTTAAAGAGTGGGCTGCGACAGCGCCGGATCAGCGCGCCGAAATCCTTCATAAGGGCGTCAATTTGATCAAAGAGCAGGTCAAGGATTTGGCTGCTTTGTTGACCAAAGAGCAGGGCAAGCCCATGATGGAATCGATGGGAGAGCTGAATCACTTTTTACACGGCCTGGAATTTTATATCGGCATGGCGAGTAAAATTCGCGGCTCACAAGTTCCTCTGCCGCCGTCGATGAATCCGAGTTGCTACGGTGTGATCATGAAACAGCCGGTTGGAGTCTGTGTGGGGATCATTCCGTGGAATTTTCCCATCACATTGATGGGGACGAAAGTCGGACCGGCTTTGATAGCCGGCAACCCTATCATCATCAAGCCAGCCTCGACAACGCCTTTGACGACCCTCAAGATCATCGGTCTTCTCAACGAAGCGGGTTTACCGGCCGGAGTTCTCAATTGCGCGACCGGACCGGGAGGTGATCTCGGAACCGCGTTGATCGGGCATCCGGATGTACGGCGTGTCGCCCTCACCGGCAGCTCAGAGACCGGCAAGAAAGTGATGGAAATCGCCGGTCCGGATTTTAAAAGAATCACATTGGAATTGGGTGGTTCGGACCCGATGATCGTTTGCCCGGACGCGGATATTGCGAAAGCGGTGAACGGTGCGATGATCGGCCGTTTCTGGAACGCGGGACAGGCTTGTTTAGCGGTCAAGCGGTTGTACCTGTTTGAAGAAGTTTATGATGAATTTCTGGAGAAACTAATTGCCAAAGTCGGGCGTTACGAACCGGGCGATGGCATGCAGCGCGCGGAAAAACCGCGTATTCGTATGGGACCGCTGCACACAGCTTATCAACGGGAGGAAATAGAGGAGCAGCTTCAGGATGCAGTGAACAAAGGCGCGGAAGTCTTAGTCGGCGGAAAGCGTCCGGATAACGACGGATTGAACAACGGCTTTTATTTTGAGCCGGCTGTTGTGGCCAATGTTTCCGAGGACAGCAAATTGGTTCGCGAGGAAGTCTTCGGGCCGGTGTTACCGGTTTTTAAAGTGTCGGCTCTAGACGAAGCTATCGAAAAAGCTAATAACAGCGATTGGGGTTTGGGGGCCTCCATTTGGACGAATAACATGAAGTATGCGAATCAAGCGGCCCGTGAGATTCAATCGGGTATGTTGTGGGTGAACCAAATCCATTACGGTTACGACGAGATGCCTTTTGGCGGGGTGAAGGCCTCCGGCATGGGACACGAACACGGCCCGGAAGCGCTGGATTATTACTTTGAACCGAAGAGCGTGGTGTTTGGCGGGTTGGAGTAAGGGAACACGACAAAGGATCGTCGCTAACTGTGAAGTTTGAAATTAAAGGTCAAAGGTCGTGTTATGAAAGAGGAACTATGGATTGATGGAGTCATGGATTAATTAAAAAACAGTCACAAGAATCCAGTAATCCATCAATCCAATAATCCTGTTGTATCAAGCGGTGAAAACTGTCTGTAAAATAACAGTTTATTCATTCTCATTGAAGTGCTAGGGAACTATGAAAACAATACTTGCCGAAATAGATGATTTCAACCGCGAGATAGAGCTAACACGACGAAACCGGAAGTTGATGAAGTTTCTTGAGCAGCGAGCTAAACAAACCAAATCCATTCCCCTGCAAGAGGCAAAAGGGCAACTATTGTGAGGTAATCGAATATGGCACAGATGTTTGTCAACGGTGAGTATGTGGATTCGGTGTCGGGCGAGGTAACAGAAATTTATAATCCGGCGACCGGGGAAGTGGTGGATAGCGTGCCGAAAGGGTCGAAGCAGGACACACAAATGGCCATCGACGCCGCTGCAGAGGCTTTTAAAACTTGGTCTGCAATCCCTTTTTCCAAAAGAGGAGAAGTCCTTTTCCAGACATCTTCTCTGATTCGTGAAAACGAGAGAGAATTGGCAACCTTGCTGACAAAAGAGCAAGGCAAGCCGCTGCGCGAATCGTTTTTAGAAATCCGCCGTTTTGCTCACACGGTCGATCATTATGCGGGATTGGCGAAAAACATACGCGGAGGCCACGTGCCGCTGTTGGACACAAACCGGCACGGACTGATCATCAAGCGGCCTTTCGGTGTGTGTGGCGCCATTGTACCGTGGAATTTCCCGGTTTCGTTGATGGGAAACAAAATCGCGCCGGGCCTGCTTGCTGGAAATACGTTTGTTGTGAAACCTGCCGGGACCACACCGCTAACAGCGACCCGGGTTGTTGCGCTGATGTGTAAAGCCGGATTGCCGGCAGGCGTGCTCAACATCGTGACCGGGCCCGGGGGGACGGTCGGTCGGGAAATTCTCGAAAATCCAAAAGTCCGCAAAATCGGCTTCACCGGAGCGACGGACACCGGCGTCAAAGTTATGGAAGCGGCCGCCAAGCAGATAAAGCGAGTGACGCTCGAGCTCGGCGGCAGCGACCCGATGATCGTGTGTGACGACGCGGACCTGGACCGGGCAGTCAGCGCCGCCTCGGTGGGACGATTTTTTAATTGCGGCCAGGCTTGTTTGGCAGTCAAGCGGCTTTATCTCTTTGAAAGCATTGCCGACGAATTCATAAACAAGCTCATCGGAAAAGCCAAAAAGCTGCGCATTGGCAACGGTCTGGCTGAGGGAACCATGATAGGTCCTTTGCACAGCCGGAGTCAACGGGAAGAAGTGGAAGCGCAAATCCAAGACGCCGTCGATAAAGGCGCTGCGATCTTGGCCGGAGGATCCCGGCCTGAAGGGGAAAGTTTTGACTCCGGTTTTTACTTCCTGCCGACTCTCCTCACCGATATCGACGAGTCATCCCGAATCGTGCGCGAAGAAGTCTTCGGCCCGGCGTTGCCGATCATGCGCGTGAGGGATTTTGACGAAGCCATCGCAAAGGCAAACGACCATATTTACGGACTGGGCTCATCCATATGGACACGCGATCTTAGCCGGGCCAACCGGGCGGCCGAACGTATTGACGCCGGCTATACCTGGATCAATTCGAATCAGGTTATTTACGACGAGCTTCCTTTTGGGGGGCTGAAACAGAGCGGCCTCGGTAAAGAGCACGGCTGCGAAGCGTTGGATTATTATCTGGAAACCAAGTCGGTAGTGGTCGCGACTTAAATATTCACATGTATAAATCGGTGACTATCGTGTTTTCTATGATGTAGATGATGGAACTGCTATGGTGAAGATTCGTGCTATTCGATATAAGCCACTGCATAAAACGATAGATGATATATTATGGTATTACCAGTAAATTCTTGCAAAAAAATGCAAACTTTTTACGACCGCTATAAAAAAGAAAGCCGCTGATTAACCCAGCGCGGCGGAACCGCAGCCAAATGATAGCTACAACTAAAAAAATATTAGCCAAGGATTTACACTGATTTACACGGATAAAATGAGTAGAATGTGAAAATAGCACAGAACATGTCTTGCTTTTTTATGATTTTTGGTTCTATGTTGATTTGAGTGGGTAAACATTTAGGAAAGAATTAGCCACGGATTAACACGGATTGAACACGGATAAAATGAGTTTAGAATTTGAAGACATCACCGAGGCTATTATAGGTTCAGCTTTTGAAGTTTACAATATTCTCGGTTATGGTTTTTTAGAGAAAGTTTCCCAAAAGGCATTACAAGTTGAATTGTTGCGCCGGGGACATTCTGCGGAAATAGAACATTCCATAAATGTGAAGTATAAAGGCGTTATTGTTGGCGAATATGAGGCAGATCTTCTTGTCGATGAAAAAGTACTTGTGGAACTTAAAGTGGCAAAAGAATATAATCCAAAAGATGAGCCACAATTACTCAATGAATTAAAAGCAACAGAAATCAAGGTCGGCTTACTGATCAATTTTGGCAAAGAGAAAGTGGAATTCAAACGCTTTGTATATTAATCCGTGTTTAATCCGTGTGACTCCGTGGCTAAATAGCATCCGGATGAATACTGCTCTTTTACTCACTCTGATCGACATAGAGCCGAATTTTTTGGAAAAGCAGAAAAATATTTTATTTCAAAAATGCTTTGTTTTTATCCGTGTTTCATCCGTGTCAATCCGTGGCTAAATGTGCGGCTGGCCGCGTTAGGAGATGACGATCTTGTATTAAATTCAGAAGAGATCTTATTAGAATTTGACCGAAACGAAACATGCAAAATTTTAACACATTAAAGTTTGAAATTAATTCGGGCGGCATAGCCACCATTACCCTGAATCGCCCTGATAAGCTCAATGCCATGAACGCTGAAATGCGCGCTGAGTTCGGCAGGCTGCAGACGGAATTGGTACAAAACGATGCGATCAAGATCGTTGTGTTTACCGGCGCTGGACGGGCATTTTCAGCCGGCGGCGACATTGATTTTCTCGATCAAGATTGGACGACGCCCAAGTTTCGACGGGAGACTCAGGAATTCACCGGTTTTTTTGATTCGCTGGAAATGTTAGAAAAACCGGTTATCGCCGCTATCAACGGCCCGTGCACCGGCGCGGGATTACAGATCACCTTGTCGTGCGATATTCGCATCGCCTCTGAAAAAGCGACTTTTGGATTTCGTGAAAATTTGATCGGCTTGATTCCGGGAGCCGGCGGCTGCTCGCGACTGGTTAAACTCATCGGCTACGGCAAAGCAAAAGAGTTGATTTTTACCGGCGAGATGATTCCCGCCTCCGAGGCGCAATCCATCGGGCTGATCAACCGGGTGGTTTCACACGCTGAGCTGTTATCAGAAAGCCAAAAATTAGCGCAGCATCTTCTTACCAGAGCGCCTGTTGCTCTGGGACTGGTCAAGCGCATTTTGTGGAACTGTGTGAATGTGGATATGGCGACCGGAAGAGCGTTGGAAAGTCTGGCGCAGAGTATCCTCATCAAAACCGACGATCATAAAGAAGGGCTCCGCGCTTTTCGCGAGAAACGAAAACCGGAATTTATCGGGAGCTGAGAAACTCAGCCGTTTTCTATGCAAACACGTCATAACAAGAATATCTATCTGGTTGCCCCGAGCCGCACTCCAATCGGAAAATTCGGCGGCGCCCTGAGTGTGTTCACGGCTCCGGAATTAGGAGCTTTCGCAGCGAAAGAGACGATTCAGCGTTCCGGAATCGATCCGGCGGAGCTCGACGAGGCTATTTTCGGCAATGCGCGTCAAGCCGGCGTCCGGCCTAATCCTGCGCGCCAAGTCGCCTTTAACGCCGGATGCCCGGAAACCGTCCCGGCTTATACAGTCAACAAAGCGTGCGCTTCCGGGATGAAGGCGATTATCAATGCTTATCAAGCGATCGCCTTGGGAGACGCTGATTTGATTTTAGCCGGCGGCACCGAAAGCATGAGCAACACGCCTTACCTGATCCCACGGGCGCGATGGGGGGTGAAATTCGGTCATGACGAGCTGGTCGACGGTATGTATCGTGATGGCTTTCTCTGTCCCCTGTGTGGTGAGCTTATGGGGAAAACCGCTGAAAATTTAGCAGACAAATACGGGGTCACGCGTCAGGAATCCGACGAGTTCGCCTTGAGGTCACAACAAAAAGCAGCGACGGCCCAAAAGCAGGCGCGTTTTCTTGATGAGGTCGTACCCATTGAGATAAAGGATCGTAAGGGGCAGACCACTGTGATGTCTTCGGATGAACATCCGCGGTCTCAAACCACATTGGAGGGCCTTGCTAAGCTCAAGCCGGTTTTTAAGGAAAACGGAACCGTCCACGCCGGTAACGCCTCGGGCATTACCGATGGTGCGGCGGCGGTTCTGGTTGTGTCGGAACAGAGGCTTCGAGACCTGAACTTGGAACCCATCGTAAAAATTGTCGATTATACCGTAGCGGGCGTCGATCCGTCTATTATGGGCATCGGGCCGGTGCCGGCGGTTCGGAGCTTGTTAAAAAGAAATCATTTTTCTCTAAACGATATCGATCTCATCGAGCTCAACGAGGCTTTTGCCGTACAAGTCCTGGCCTGTCAACGCGAGCTTAATTTTAAGCAGAGCGTCGTAAACGTCAACGGCGGCTCTATCGCATTGGGCCATCCTATCGGCTGTACCGGGGCCCGGATTATCGTTACCCTCACCCACGAGATGAAAAAGCGCGATGCGACTTTGGGACTGGCAACTCTGTGCGTGAGCGGCGGAATGGGAATGACGGTTTTATTAGAGAGAGCGTAATGGCGAAAGTACCGAAAAAATTCCACGATGTTTTTTGGGAAGTCGACGCAGAAAAATTGGATACGGAGGAGTACCCGGAATACATTATGGAGCGGATATTGGATTTTGGTACGCTTGCGGGCGTCAAATGGCTTCGCGGGACATTGGGTGACGAAAAAATAAGAAAGTATGTTTCAGGGCCAAGGCGTCGTGGCTTATCGTCGAGGACCCTTAATTTCTGGCATAAAATTTATAAAATAAGACCGGAAGAATGCGCACCGATATTCTCAGTACCAAACAGGTTGTCATTCTGGAACTCTTGAACAAAATGGAGTTTGTGACAGACTTTTATCTGGCCGGTGGAACTGCACTGGCGTTACAATATGGACACAGAGAATCGGTCGATTTTGATTTTTTTGCGGAAAACCCTTTTTCAACTGATGCAATCTTTCGTGAATTAAGTAAAAATGAACCGATAACACTTAATTTCAAAAGCGAAACAACTTTGGGTGTTCTTATTAAAGGCGTCACGTGTACTTTTTTTCTTTACCAATACCCAATTTTGGAGCGCTTTGTGAACTTCAGCCCTCAAATTAAGTTGACCGCTATACCCGACCTCGCTGCCATGAAGGTTGCTGCGATTTCAGATAGGGGCAAAAAAAGAGATTTTATCGATTTGTATTTTATTTGTCAAACCGACCACTCGCTAAAAGAAGTCGTCGAATTTTATCAAAAGAAGTACGAAGTCTTTAATCAAGATCTGTATCATATTTATAAAAGCCTAATCTATTTTGACGATGCGGAACCGGATTCGATACCCGTGATGTACGAAGAAACCGACTGGGATGAAATAAAATCCTACTTCATAAAGGAAGTAACCAAGCTAATGGAATAAAAAACAGAGTTAAAGGACGGTGCACTATGATCGATTTTAATCTCACAGACGAACAAAAGCAGTTAAAAGATTTAGCAAAGGAATTCACTCAAAATGAGATCGTTCCGGTTGCCGCCGAGTACGATAAAAAATCGGAATTCCCAACGGAATTGCTTCGTAAATCTTGGGAGCTGGGCTTGATGAATGTACAAGTGCCGGAATCGTGTGGCGGCTTCGGTCTGGGAGTGCTCGAGGATTGCTTGATCGCTGAGGAAATAAGTGTCGGCTGCACCGGAATCGGCACTTCGATGTTGTCGAATATGTTAGCGGAAGGACCGGTGTTGTTAGCCGGAACCGAAGAACAAAAAAAGAAATTTCTCGGTCAAATGGTTGAGGAGTTCTCTTTTTGCGCTTATGCAGTGACCGAGCCGGGCGCCGGCTCAGACGTCGCCGGAATCAAAACCACAGCCAAAAAAGTCGGAAACGATTACGTTATCAACGGTCAAAAGATGTGGATTACCAATGCTGCACAAGCAAAGTGGTTTTTCGTGCTCGCCTATACCGACCCGGCTGCCGGGTACGGCGGAATGAGCGCATTTGTTGTCCCGGCTGAGAGTCAAGGTGTTTCGGTTGGAAAACATGAGGAAAAATTGGGGCAGCGCGCTTCCGATACACGGGCCGTGACCTTTGAAGATGTGAACGTTTCCTCAGCCAACTTGTTAGGCAAAGAAGGGGAAGGCTGGAAAATCGCGATGTTTGCCTTCGATCATTCACGCCCGGTGATTGCGGCGGCTGCGGTCGGCTTAGCGCGAGGCGCTATGGAACATTCAATCCGTTATTCGTCCGAAAGAACCTCTTTTGGCAAACCGATTGCGCAACATCAAGCGGTGAGTTTTATGATCGCGGATATGGGGATGAATATCGAAGCCGCACGGCTTTTGACCTGGCAGTCTGCTTGGAAAGCGGACAAAGGCAAAAGGAATACGCTCGAAGCTGCCTGCGCCAAAGCTTTTGCTGCGGACATGGCGATGAAAGTCGCGACCGACGCAGTTCAGGTTTTCGGCGGATACGGCTACTCCTCCGAATATCCTGTTGAAAAATTGATGCGCGATGCAAAGATTTTCCAAATTTATGAAGGGACAAGCCAGATTCAACGCATGATCATCGCAAGAGAGCTTTTTAAATAAAATCACAGGGAATATCAAAGAATTGGCGTCTTTTTGACAGGATAACAGGATTCTCAAGATGTACAGGATTTCATTTCCAAGAATTATATCATGTCAATCAAGTTTTCTAATTAGTGGAAGTTTTAAAAATGGAATTCAAAGAGCTTACAGGAATTTGAAGTACAGTTACCTGGAGAGGAGTAATCCTGTAAATCCGGTTTATCCTGTTATCCTGTCAAAAGTAGGTCTGAAGAAAAAATGTCTCGGAAAGTCGTCACTTTAAACATCAACGGCTCGAATTATGAAAGCGCGATTCGAGAATACGACGTCCTGCTCGACGTCATCAGGGAAAACCTCAATCTCACCGGCACGAAGCGGGGTTGTGATATGGGCACCTGCGGCTGCTGTGCGGTTCTGATCGATGGCAGAGCCAAACTATCTTGTCTGACTCTTGCCATGGAGTGCTTGGATAAAAAAATCGTGACCATCGAAGGACTCAAATCCCCGGTGATTCATCCATTGCAGCGGGCATTTGCCGAGTCCGGAGGCTCGCAATGCGGATTTTGCACACAAGGGTTTATCATCACGGCTAAAGCTTTGTTGGATGAAAATGCGAATCCCACCCGAGAAGAAATTGAGGAAGCGATTTCCGGAAATATGTGCCGTTGTACCGGATACATCAAAATCATCGATGCGATTGAAAATGCCGCTTCGGACATCCGCAGAGAGCGTGCATAACTTAGAGGGTTATCGTCCCCCGCTTTTTTCGGACGCTGATTTTCACTGATGTCCGCAGATTAAAAAGACGAGCATGGATTTTTGAACGCAGTTTAATGTCAATGTTTGATGAAACAAGTCGTCAAAAAGTTTGTCAAGAAATCAGCGATAATCTGCGTTCATCAGCGTCCAAAATTTGACTCGGTGAACTTTTACCTTAGGTGACCTCGTTCCAAAAGGGGTAGGAGTGATGCTTGGCGCACGCGGATAAGTGCTGCGGCAATCATATCTATAATCAGAGAGTCCAAAACATGGCACTGCTAGAAGCGTGGCCGAAAAGTCCAAACTCACTTAGCGAAGGCGTCTCGCCGAGGGCTTCTCAGCACAGACTGAGGGTAGAAAACGCTCGGCGGGACGCCTTCGCTAAGATTATAGACTTTTCGGCTACACCCTTCGCCTTGTACTAACTAACTATAAATCACGTTAGTGGTGAAAATAAAGTTTATAGGTAAGAGGACGTAGTTCATGCAAAAATCCCATCAAGAAACAAATGTCATCGGGCAACGCCTTCCTCTGATCGACGCCCTCAAGAAAACCACCGGCGAGGGTCTTTACACAGACGATATCAAGCTGCCGGGGATGTTAGTTGGCAAAATATTGCGCAGTCCTCACGCACACGCTCGCGTTGTCAAAATCAATACAAAAAGGGCTGAAGCCGTACCTGGCGTGCATGCCGTACTGACCGGTGATGAGCCTGGCGCCCAAAATCGATTTGGCGTGCTTCCGATTTCCAAAGACGAAATCAGCCTGCCAAAACCCGGCGCTGCCGGAAGAGACGGCAATGCGCTCTATGTCGGAGACTGTGTCGCTGCCGTAGCTGCTGATGACGAAGAAATTGCTTTGCACGCATTGAGTCTCATCGAAATCGAGTGGCAGCAGCTCGATCCGGTTCTTCGAATTGAAAAATCGCTTGAAAAAACCGATGACCCTTTACACGAAAACTCAAAAGATGGAACCAATATCCATAAATCTGTCGAGCAGCACTTCGGGGATGTGCCGAAAGCGATCCAAGGGTCGAAATACGTGCAAACCCATGATTTTGATTTTGTCGGTTTAAATCACGCCTTTACAGAGCCGATTGCCAGCATAGCCCTTTACGACGCCGACGGCCGGTTAACGGTCTGGTCCGCGCAGCAGGTTCCGCACTATTTGCATCGCGCTTTGACCGAAGTGATGGAAATGCCCATGCACCGAATCCGGGTGATTCGTCCCATGGTTGGAGGCGGGTTTGGTGGGAAAAGCGACCCGTTTCCGCACGAAATGATCGCATCGCTGCTGTCGCGAAAATGCCGGCGTCCGGTCAAAATTCTGTTCGATAGAGAGGACGTGTTTTACAATAATCACGGCCGGCATCCAACCAAAACCCATTTGACCGTTGCTATGGATGAGAAAGGAGCGCTGACCGCACTCGATCTCGACGCCACTATCGACGGCGGAGCCTGGGGCAGTTTCGGAGTGGTGACAACGTACTATAACGGTGTGCTTTCTATGGGGCCTTACAAAATTCCTAATTTCCGCTATGCCGGCCGGAGAGTTTACAGCAACAAAGCGCCCTGCGGCGCCATGCGCGGTCACGGCGCTGTCAATAGCCGCTACGCTTTAGAAGTCACCATGGATATGCTCGCTGAAGATGCGGGGATCGATCCGTGCGATTTCCGGTTGGCAAATCTGCTGCCGGAAAATACGGAAACCGTCAACGGCTTTCGTATCACCAGCAACGGCACCCGTGAATGCATCGAAAGGTCCCGCAAACGATCCGAGTGGGATAAAAAGCACGGGAAATTACCGTTTGGGGAAGGCATCGGGGTGGCGTGTGGCTTTTACATCAGCGGCAGCGCCCACCGGATTCACTTCAACGAACTCCCGCACTCCACTGTGCACTTGAAGATCGATATGGACGGCGGCGTCACGGTGCACTGCCTGGCCGCTGAAATCGGCCAAGGCAGCGACACCATGTTGGCTCAGTGCGTGGCCGAGCCGCTTGGGATTGAGCTCGATCGTATCCGTGTGTTCTCCTCCGACTCGGACGCAGATCCCATTGACCTGGGTTCCTATTCCAGCCGCGTCACTTTTATGGCCGGCAATGCCGCGATCCAGGCGGCGGAAAAAATCCGCGAAAAATTCGTGCAAGCCGCTTCGCGGCTGACCGGCTATCCCGCTCAAGGATTTGTGCTGAAGAACGAATCGGTCGTTTATGCTCCCAATCCCAAGATAACACTGAGTTTCGATGAAGTCCTGACCGAAGCGCTGGCGAAAAACGGCGCATTGGTCGCAAAGGGTATCTATCAATCGCCGCCGCCTATTGGGGCGCGTGGACAATTCAAAGGCTGGCGCGCCGGACTCTCTCCGACGTACAGCTTTCAAGCTTATATCGCCCAAGTGACCGTGGATCCGGATACGTATGAAGTACGCGTCCGGAAAGTATGGGCTGCCCATGATTGCGGCAAGGCATTGAATCCGCTGGCCGTCGAAGGACAAATCGAAGGCTGCGTTCATATGGGTCTAGGGCAAGTCCTGAGCGAAGAAATGCCGTACCTTAAAGGCAACATCCTCGGCCCTAACTTTCTCGATTACCGCACCTTGACGCCCATGCAGATGCCCGAAGTAGATGTTATCATCGTCGAAAGCAACGACCCGGAGGGGCCGTTTGGCGCTAAAGAAGCGGGAGAAGGGCCGCTCCTTCCCATTCTGCCGGCGGTCGCCAATGCCATCTACGATGCTGTTGGCGTGCGGATGTTTTCGCTGCCGATTACGCCGGATAAGTTGTGGCGGGAAGCTCAGAGGAGATTGAAAAGATTGTAACCAATCACAGGGGATGTCAAAAAACAAATCATTTGATAAAATAAGATAAATCTTTGTAATGAAAAAGAAAAACTTAGAAGGCGAACGTTGCGATTTTTGTGAAATTGGCGTACTTGAAGCCAAAAAGAGTGCGAGAAATATATAAAAGAAAGAATGATATCGTTATTATTGATGAGGTCCCAACTTTTGTTTGTAACCACTGCGGAGAAAAGTATTTTCTCTCAGAAGTTAGCAAAAAGATGAGAGCGATAGCCGAGATACAATAAAGCACAAAATTTCTGTTCCGGTATTATAATTACTGTTTTACTACTGTCAGGCTCAAAATAAGTTGAATCGCTCACATTGTTGTTTTATATTTTAAAAATGGGAGAATTTCTTAGTTGTTTTCACCAATCAAACAAAGGTTGCATGAACTTAGCTCAAGTTGTTAAAGTAAGGAGTACAATACGATGACAACAGCAGACAAAATCAGCCGGCAGGTAAATCAACTTCCTAAACCCTTTCAAAAGGAAGCTCTGCATTTTATCGAATTTCTCACAAAGAAAGCTCAACGCGAAAATTCAAGGCAAGATGACCTAGAGTGGTTTAATTTATCAGTGACTTCCGCAATGCGTGATTTGGGGGATGAGGATAGTCCAAGCTATGACGAGTCGGACTTAAAGGAAAAATGGCAGTGAAAAAAGCCGGTCAAATAGTCCTCTTTGAGTTTCCACAAACGGACTTCTCATCTACCAAACTTCGTCCTGTCCTCTTACTTGCTCAACTGCCAAGCAACTATGATGACTGGTTGATTTGTATGATTTCTACAAAAAAACATCAGTACATTGAAGGTCTTGATGAAACCATAAATGAAGAATCTTCAGATTTTTCTAAATCAGGTTTAAAAGCCGAAAGCGTTATCCGGGCTACCAGAATTGCAGTTGTTTCTGGCGAAATCTTAGTCGGGTCAATCGGTGAAATCTCCCAAGAACGATTAACACAAATCAAGAAGAACTTAGCAAAGTGGATTAGGGCCGCCAAGTAAGTTGCAATCATTGTTCACTTAACTTGGATTATTCACAAGATTGTTGGGATAAACCTTAAGGCATTAATATATAACATGTTAAGCAGTTCTCGACGAAAAAAACAAGTTCTAAACTCAGAGTACGCAAAGGACGCAGAGAGAGGCGATTTGCATTCCAGAAGCCTTCCGGGTCAACGCCTAACTCTTATAATATTAGATGTTTAAGTTATTCTCTGCGTAGCTCAGCGTCCTCGGCGAACTCTGCGTTAATTTTTTTATGAATAGTTCAGGTTAATATAGTAAATGAGTCGAGATTCGAGTTCTGTATGATTCCGCGTTGTGGCGAATCTGAAGCCGTGGCTTATGGCGCCAATGTTCCAGTAGCGGAGTATGGGGACATTCGTTAAAGGAGTGTAAAATGCTAAAAATGAAATTGATTCAAAAAGTACTCGTAATTCATTTCTTCTTCGGTGCCGTTTTCTCTGAAGTAAATTCACAAGTTCCGCAAAAAGCCTCTCGCCCGGTTCACACCTATTCGATCGTCGCCCGCGATCCCGATACCGGTCAAATGGGAGTGGCGGTACAATCGCATTGGTTCTCGGTGGGGCCGTTGGTTCCCTGGGCCGCGGCCGGGGTTGGCGCTGTGGCGACCCAGTCGTTGGTGGATGTTACGTACGGCCCTTTGGGGCTCGAGCTTATGCGCGCCGGCCGAACCGCCCCACAAACTCTTGCCGCCCTAAAAAAAGCCGACTCACACCCGGAAATTCGCCAAGTCGCGATGATCGATGCACACGGAAATGTCGCTGCGCATACCCGAGAAAAATGTATTCCTGAAGCCGGGCACATCGTCGGAGACAACTTCTCGGTACAAGCGAATCTTATGTTAAACGACAGTATTCTGTCTGTATCGAATCATAATTTAGACAAGAAGACAAAGAAACAATGATTCTCCCAAAATTTAGATACTATCAGCCGGTCTCCTTAGAAGAAGCTTTCAGTATTGTACAATCGTGCCCTGACGATTATGATTTTATCGCCGGAGGAACGGATGTTTTACCGAATTACAAGAATCGATTAAACCATCGAAAAAACGTCATTAGTTTGACTGGCATCAAAGAATTGTATCAGATTTCTACAGAAGCGATTGGGTCCATGGTGTCGCTGGTTAAGATCGAAAAAGACAAAACGTTGTCCGCCAAACTGCCTGTTCTCACACAAGCCGCCGGTCTCGTCGCAACGCCTTTACTGCGTGAGTCCGCAACCGTGGGTGGAAATATTCTTCTCGATACGCGCTGCTGGTTTTTTAACCAATCGTATTTGTGGCGGGAATCGAAAGGTTTTTGCTTAAAAGCTGACGGCGACGTCTGTTTAGTGGTGCCTCAAAAAGAAATATGTTATGCGACCTATTCCGGGGATCTGGCGCCGGTGTTTATGGTCTTGGATGCAACGTTCCATTTGGCCGGTCCGGAAGGCGAACGTCAGGTGCTGGCAAGCCAATTCTTTACCCACGATGGCATCACCCGTAATGTGAAATTCCCGGAGGAGATCTTAGTGAAAATCACCCTTCCGAATGAATCTCAGCAGCTCAAATCCAGCTACCGAAAACTACGCCTGCGTGATTCTATGGATTATCCCGTTTTGGGGACGGCGGTTGCGCTCGAGCTGAACGAGCGAACCATCGAGGAGCTGCGGATTGCGGTCACCGGGACGGGAACGACCCCTTTTATCTATGACGACATCACCAGCCGGTTTAAAGGGGATCAACTCACGGATGAATTGATCCGGCATATCAGCAATGAAGTCATGGAGCAGGTCAAACCTTACCGCAATGTGCATTTTTCGCCCCAATATCGCAAAGCCATGGTCGGAGTGTATCTGCAGCGCCTGTTATCCGAGCTCGCTAGCCAGGCGTAGACCTCAGCTTCCCTTGCGTCGCGCCATGGTAAACATTCGAAAAAAATTCGCCACTGATTCACACGGATTGAACACGGATAAAATGAATTTAGAATATGAAGTGAGTATTGTTGTAACAGTTCATATGGTGCTGAACTGTTACGTATTGTTCATTTATTAATGACTAACATTTCTCACTTCGTTTGTGCGTCAGATTAGGTTTTGTAAAAGGCTCGTA
>JBHHWX010000057.1:0-18463 GCA_046756745.1 bacterium
AAGTCTTACAACATCGACAATCTTTTGTCGATAGAGGCGCTGTAAGCGCCTAAGCTAAGAGATGGCTATGTTGCAAACTTGCAAAAATCCATTACTCCAACCACTACTCCGTTGGGATAATACCATAATGAACCAAACCGTACAGCGCTTTGTGACCGTTTTGGTACAGTCACCCATGACTTCATTTTTCATTCTGCCGCTATAAGTTTTCTAACTTGTTGATATTTAAGATGATAATGCCAATTCAATTTCCCGGCATTTTTAGCTGGCACTGCCTTTGCCTTAAACGTTGTGTTAAAAAAGGTCGATTCATTTTTTGGATAATCGTCTATGTTTAAAGGCTTTTCAAAATTATTTATTCTTTGTTTGATCATGAGCTTTTTGCCCAGTTCATATGTACTGGGACAGGTTTCTTCAAATTTTGAGAAGCGGCTGAAAACTTTTGACCGGGAATTTGGACGGGTGACAGAGCTGGTTCGCAGCCTAGGAAAAAGTGACCGCGCAATACAGTTATTAACGGAAGCGCGTAATTTTCGCATCGACGCCGAAAACAGTTTTCGAAACGGTCGCCCACGCGAAGCTGACGCCAAGTTGAATGCCGCTTTTTCAAAGTTGACAATGGCGGCTAAGGTAACATTAGAAGGGCCGGCGAAAAGGTGGCGCAATCGTGTGGAGGAACTGCTAAGACGCGCTGAACACGATGTCCTCGGGTGTAATCATAAAGAAGCCCAGCGATTGTTACGAGATGCGAAGAACAGTCAGCAAAAAGCCGATGCTGCCGCCTCGAAAATGAATCTGGCGAAAGCGATCGAACATTTACGGATCGCGGAAATTTTAGCCAAGCGCGCACTCAAGATGATTCAGGCGTTGCAAGAACGCATTCAAGAGGAGCGTGTGCGATTTGAAGCGCTGCGGGAGCGAGCACAGAATCTCGTCGAGCATAGTTCAAATCGGCGAGCGAAACGAGTCTACGATAAGGCTATGGGACTGGCTGTCTCTGCGGAAGAAGCGCTGCATGGCTGTAAAGTTGAATTAGCCAAGCGGTTGTATAATCAAAGTATTATGCTGCTTCTGCGAGCGATGGACTTGGCGCGCGGCGACTCCCGGGAAGCGATCAAGCAAGCGGATGTCGCGCTCTTCCGGTTACGCGAGCTCATTGAAGAGTCCCGTGATTGTGTGCAAAACAGTGTGCGTCCGCGCGCAAAACAACTTTTCGAGCGCGCGCGAAGGCTGGCAAGCGAAGCGGAATTAGCGGTTAAGAACCACCAAAACTACTCTGCGTTGTGGAAGATCGAATTGGCAAAAAATATGCTTCAACGGGTTTGCCGAATCTCACAAGGCGATGATCGCGGGAAAATTTCCGGAAGAATTACCCGGGAGATTGAGAATGCAAAACTCGATATCTCGGAAGCCCGGAGTAAGCTATCGAACGATGGTTCCGAAGATGCGGTTGTGCTGCTCAGAATGGCGGAGTTTACGCTCAGAAAAGCCGAACACGCCTCCGCGGCCGGATTTGAACGTTTCGCTTTAGAAGCTGTGCTCGCCACGCAAAGATTCCTTTCCAAAGCACAAAGAATCACCCGTGGTCAGGCGCCTAACGCTCTCTCGAAAGAAAGGGTTCTTTTTAAATTGGCAAAACTTGATGAATCCATCTCAGATTCTGAAGCTCGAATTGTTGACAGCGGAAAAGAGTGGAACTTAAGATTTCTGAATGGCGCCAAGGACATTCGCGGTCTTGTAGACGAGTCTATCCGAAAAGGAAACTACCGGGCAGCGGACGTCACAATGGATGTGGCTTTTGAATTGGTTAGAAAAAGCTTCAAGAATCTGCCGAAGAATTGAGACCCGAAAGGAGGTGATGGAGAAAAATGCTCTGCGCGTGTGAAGTTAAAAACCCCGTCTGGTAAATAGAAACTTCAAAGTGGCCCTGAGAAATTTCACCGGACGGGGTGATGGATCGCAAATTTGAGAAAGGAATCTCTAAGGTGATGAAATTAATTTAGTGACTATTTTCATCATTGTCAACTGAAAATGGATTTTAATTTATATGGAGTTGCAGCATGAACACACCGAGACTTACATCGACTTTCATTGTATGCCTTCTTCTTTGCGCTGCTTTTGTCGGCCTGACGAGCGCTCAAGATATCGAAGTGGTCGTGACGCCGGAAGAGGTTGACATCGAAGTGGGGGGAAGTATCAAATTTGAAGCCTATGCTTTCAGATTAGACGGAAATCGTCGACCGGTAGTGATAAACGAAATTGTGTGGAGCGTCCCATCCGATTCAATGGGAACGATTACGGATGACGGTTTTTTTATCGCTGGCAAACATATCGGCGTTTTTGAAATCAAAGTGGTCATCGTAGCTGGCAGTCGCACTTTTCACAAAGTGCTGATCGTTCGCATCGGTAAATTGCCCAAACCCTTTTTTGACATCAAAGTTGTTCCGGGATTGGCTGTCGTGCCATCGGGTACGGAACAACAGTTTGAAGCTGTCATTCTCGGCCCAGGTAATCGACGCATCAAGCCTCGACACGTACGATGGGACGTGCGACCGGGAAATCTCGGTAAGATTAATGAAAAGGGTCTGTTTGTTGCCGGCGAAGAAACCGGCAAAGGACGTGTTATCGCTATTATTGAGGTTGACAATCTAAAATTACGGGCCGCTGCCAAGGTCATCGTCAGCCCGCCGGCAAACAGCGCTATCGCGGGTCAAGTCACCAACGACAACGGCGGGGCTGCTATCGAAGGGGCGGTTATCAAGGCTATCCGCTTAGGCCGGATTCACTGGGTACAAAAAGCCAGAACCGACGCAGATGGAAACTACCTCGTCGAAAAATTGATTCCCGGTTATTATGTTTTGGTAGCCCATGCTAGGGGATTTATCGGAGAGTTTTACGACGATACCCGCAATTACTTGGAAGCGACGCCGTTGAATATTGCTGAAGACGATACGGTTGAGGCGATCAATTTCGGTCTGAGTGAAGGCGGGACGATCACCGGAACGGTCGTGACCGAAGGCGACAGTTTGCCGCTTGCAAGAGCGCACGTCGTGGCGGCGTTAGCTGTCAATCCCAGATTTGCCAGACACGGCTTGACGGATGAGAACGGCGATTACGCTTTGGAAGCCCTGCCCACAGGTTCCTATTTAGTCCGGGCAAATGCTCCCGGTTACCGCGGTGAATATTATGACGATGCCAAAGAACGAAATGCTGCGACGTTGGTGCGTGTGGAAGAACCGGAGACGGTTAGCAATATTGATTACGCCTTAGACCAAGCGAGCGCCATCAGCGGCGTGGTCACCAATGCTGTCGACGGGACGCCTATTGCCAAAGCCCGTATCCGGGTTTTCAAAGGACCGGTTTTCGCTCTTCGCCACCGGCATTTTCGTGAAACGAGAACTGACGAGAACGGGGAGTATATTATTCAGGTGCGCCCCGGCGACTACTATGTTTCGGCGACAGCTCGCGGGTTCAACGGGGAGTTTTATGACGACGTGCGCGAATTCAGTCAGGCGACGCTTGTCCCGGTGTTGGCAGATTCTCACAGCACGGACATCGATTTTGATTTGGTTCCACGCGGCACAATTTCCGGTCTGGTGACGGATCAAATTACAAACGAACCGATTGCTGGCGCGGTTGTAGAGGCTTTCAAAGAGCGCTCTGCTTTGGATGCGGCGAGCTCTGTCGCCGGTTTTCGCGCTAAAACCGATGATGCTGGCAAGTATCTCATCGAGAATGTCCCGGTGGGGAAGTATCTTGTGGTTGCGGCGGCGGAGACCTATCTTCCGGAATTTTGGCAAGAGTCGCCCACCAAAGAGGGCGCTACCCTGGTCGAGGTGCCTGACAACACGGATATCGACAATATCGATTTTACACTCGATAAGGGCGGCAGCATTTCCGGTTTGGTAGCCACGGAGTCAGACAGCACTCCTATTGCCGGCGCGCTCATCAAGGTGTTCGGTGAAGATTCACATCGATTCAAGCGCGGGCATTCTTTGGAAGACGGTACGTATAAAATTGCAGGCCTGCCAACCGGAAAATACTTGGTGCGAGTGATCGCAAAACGGTATGTTTCGGAATTCTATAAAGATGTACACAGACGCCGAGAAGCCACACCGGTCGAGGTCACTTCACCTGAAGATACGCCCGACATCGATTTTTATCTCACTGCCAAGAAACGGGTGCGCGGCACTATCGCTGGCCGCGTATTCTCTGACGAAGATGAGTCGTCAATCGAAGGAGCTCTCGTACTCGCTATTCGTTTTAACAACCGCTTTGCTTACTTCACATTCACCGGGTCGGATGGCTTGTATGAGCTGACCGACTTACCTGGTGGAAAATATTATGTGTTCACTGTTGCTCGTGGTTTCATCGGTGAGTTTTTCGATGACGCCCAGCGTTTCAAAAATGCCACACCGGTATTCGTACTAGGCGATCACGTGACCAACGACATCAATTTTGGCCTGAAACCGCGTGATAATACCGGAGTCTACGCCATCAGCGGGACGATTCGTTCGCTTGTTACCAACCAGCCGGTCGAAGGCGTCTTAGTTCATGCACGTGTAGGCGATGACATCGCGGTGAATGTCGTCACTGATGAAAATGGCGATTATGTTATCGATGAGCTGCCCGCAGGTGAATACAAAATCGAAGCCACCGGCATCGGTTACGAAGATGGCTATTACGGCGGAACCAATTCACAAAATGCGACGGCGGTTGTGGTCGGCGAAGGTCAAGACGCCGCCCAGATTAATCTGAATCTCACCGAGGACGCCGTCACCAGCGTAGAAAACGGACCGGAAACGGTTCCGCAATCGTACGATCTTTTCCAGAACTACCCCAATCCGTTTAATCCCGAAACCACGATCAAATATCAGCTTTCCGGAAGCGCGAAAGTGACTCTGAAGATTTTTAATCTGCTGGGTCAAGAAATCGTGACTCTGGTTGAAAATCAGCAAACAGCGGGTATTTATTCGGTGAGCTGGGATGGACGGGATAAATTCGGCAGATCGGTTGCGTCCGGACTGTATATCTATCAAATAGACGCCGGAGATGCATTCGTGAAGTCGAGACGTATGCTTTTGTTAAAATAAGGACATTCGTACTCCTACTCATTCTCTTACTCTTACTCGCTTTTTAAAGACTCCAAAAGCGAGTAAGAGTAAAAGTATAAGCGTAGAGGTCCTTTGACCTAATGGGAAATACGATGAGTTAGGCGCCCGACAAATTCACTACGGCCTCTTTGATGAGTTGCGGCGCTCACTCCTGAATAAAAGGGAGTCCTGAAAAACGATTCAGCGCTCGATCACTCTTTCTGGGCTCCAAAATGAAACGAGGTAAATAAAATGAAACTCAAAACAATCATGACAGTCACATTTCTGATTTTTGCAACCACAGCGTTTGCAAGTTACAGAATGGCTCCAAAGCCTCATATCAAGAAGCACAAAAGATTTTTGCCCAGAATTGAAATTTTGAAAGCAGAGCTGGGACTTTCCGAAGAACAAGTCACCAAGATTAAAGAACAACGACTCAACTCTCAGAAACAGAGTATCGAGCTGAAGTCTCGAGTCGATATTGCGGAGCTGGAATTACGTAACATGATCGATGAAAACGCCGACCAGAATGATATCAAAGATAAAATTAGAGCGATTGGCGACCTGAAAACACAGATCCGAATAATCCGGGTACAAAGCCGTCTGGACTTTCGCAGCTCGTTAACAACGGAACAACAGGAAAAGTTGGATGCGCTGAAACTGCGAGCAGCGACAAGAAAGCTCAGAGGACCGCGAGGGCGGTTACATCAGGCCCCACTGAATCCGGGTCAAAAAAATAATGAGCTCGACGACCAGAGCCCGGAATTGTTTGAAAAGAAACCGAAAATGAATGAATTATAAAAAAACGGACAGGCCGCTTGCTAAGAAATTGAGAACTGAAAACTTCGACAAACAGAGCATGTTTTCTCCCACAGAACTGGAAATCCCACAGAAAGGAATTTTTTCAATTTCTATTTCAATTCTGTGGCAGTTCTGATTCTGTGGGCGGGCTTTTTCTTTTCGGTTTGAGGCGAAGCTTTGCTAAATAAATGAACGTCAGGATGAGAAACGTCCTGCCATACTCTTACATTTTTTTAAGGATAAGGAGAAATTATGGGAAAGCAATACAATAAGGTAGAAAAAAAGCGTCGTCGTGAACGAAGAATCAAAAGATTGAAAGAACGATTTAGAAAATCTCGCAAAGGCAAATAAAAGAAGCGTCATGAAATCGCGTCCGAAAATAGATAACTGGGGATGGCAGAGGGCGAAGCATCTGCTCAATCGTTCGGGGTTTGGCGGTAAGTCTTCCGAAATAGAATCGTTCTCCGAAGCCGGCTATGAGTCCAGCTTGGATCAGCTTTTCGCTTTTTCTTTTCGTCCTCTGCAGGAACCGGAATGGCTTTCCGAATACGACCGTTTTGCTGTGCTTCGTTTCAGGAAGATGTCTCAGGACGAACGCCGGCAGTTTATGCAGATGAACCGAAAACGCGTTCGTGAATTTCAAATGGGGTGGATCAAACGTATGATCGCCTCACCCACTCCGGCTGAGATGCTTTGGGATAAAATGACCTTCTTCTGGCATGCTCATTTTGCCACCAGCTTTCAAAAAGTGAAACTGCCTCCCTTGTTGTTCGGACAGTTGTCACTATTCAACAAGCACGCAGTCGGCAGCTTTCGCGATTTGTTACACGGCATCTCCCGGGATCCGGCAATGCTGCGATACCTGGACAACAACCAGAACCACAAAGGCAAACCGAATGAAAACTTTGCGCGCGAGCTGATGGAGCTTTTTTCGTTGGGCCGTGGGTTTTACTCCGAAGACGATATCAAAGAGGCAGCGCGTGCTTTTACTGGTTGGACGAACGATCCGTTTCATTTCCGCTTCGCACGCAAGCGGCACGATTACGGCTCCAAAACGTTTCTCGGGCGCCAGGGACGTTTCGACGGCGAGGATATCGTCAATATCATTCTGGAACAACCGGCGTGCGCAGAATTTATCACAAGAAAATTGCTGGCGTTTTTTTCGTTCGAAACAGCCTCGGAGGAGCTCGTCCAATCTCTGGCGAATGAATTTCGCGACAGCGGCTATGAGCTGCGCCCTCTGTTGCGGAGCATCTTTTCTGCTCCGGAGTTTTATGCGGACGAGACGATTGGGATCCAAATCAAGAGTCCTGTACAATTAGTGGTGGGCACGACGCGGGTTCTGGAAACCAGCATCGAGAACTTCGAATTCTATCTGTTTATGTTAGATATAATGGGACAGGCGCCTTACTGGCCGCCTAATGTGAAGGGTTGGCCCGGCGGGAGAGCTTGGATTGATACTTCACGTTTATTGACCAGGTATACCTTCGCGGAAATTGTCAGTCGCGGTGAAATTCCCGATGAAATCGATCCACGGATGAGAAAAGGTGGGCAACGCCGCGGGGATACAAAATTAGGGAAAGGCGACAAAGCATTCAGGCGGATGATGCGCCGCAAGAAATTGGGTATTGAATTTGATCCGTTTCAACTCTTAGGCGGCGGGAGCGATGTGAAAGAGGCTGTCCTTCGTTTTGAGCAGATCTTGCTATCGCAAAAACCCACTGCCCGAGAGCGGACTCGGTTAGTCTCGAATTTCGAGTCGAGCTTGAAAAAGATGCCGGAACGAGAAGCGTTAAAAGCTTTGGTGGGGGATATGATGACTTTGCCGTTGTATCAGCTCTGTTAGACCACAAGAAATGGGTGTAAAAATTATGAGCAGAGAAATAAAATTGATGACTCGCCGTGAGTTTCTAACAAAAAGCGCAACACTTGCCGCGGCAACAGCAACGGTACCGACTTTTTTGAGCCGGTCGGTTTTGGGAATGGAAACGACTTCGGGATCAAATCCGGCTGACGAGAATATCCTCGTGGTGATACAGTTGAGCGGAGGCAACGACGGTTTGAACACGGTCATTCCTGCCAGAAACGATATCTACTATCGCTTACGGCCAAAACTGGCCCTTTTGAAAGATAAAATTTTACCTCTAACAGACGATCTTGGATTGCACCCAAAGCTTGCTCCGTTGAAGGAGCTGTATGACCATGGGCAACTGTGTATCGTGCAAGGCGTTGGCTATCCGAATCCGGATCGCTCCCACTTCCGCTCTATGGAAGTCTGGCAGACGGGCGTCGCACAAGACTTTGAGACCACAGGATGGGTTGGGCGCTTATTCGATCATTCCTGCAGGAATGCACACTTAAGGGAATGCAGCCCCACTTTGAGTATCAGCGTGGGCAATACGCTGAATCCGGCATTAAGAGGGGAGTCCGGCGTGGGTGTGGCGGTTCAGGATCCCGAACGTTTGTACCGGATGACGAAACTCTATTCGAATACGAATGTCGCCGCTGTTGAAGACGGGACGGGCCTGAATCAAGCTTCGCCATTGGATTTTCTCCGGCGTACCGCGATGAATGCCGAGCTGAGCGCCGATAAAATCAGACGCTCGGTACGCCAGGTTCAAAATCATACCGACTACCCGAAAAACCGGTTTGCGCAGGGTCTGAAGTTGATCGCTGGTATGATCGCCGGGGGAATGGATACGCGTGTGTATTATATCTCTTTAACCGGTTTTGACACGCATGCAAACCAGTCCGGAACCCATGATCGCCTCATGAATATTTATAGTAAAAGCATCGCCGCTTTTCAAAAAGATATACAACGGCTCGGCCAGGCAGAGCGTGTTTTGGGCATGGTTTTTTCAGAATTCGGCCGCCGGGTTGCGGAAAACGGCAGCCGTGGCACCGACCACGGACAGGCTGCGCCGATGTTTTTATTCGGGAACCCGGTTACGGCCGGGATCGTAGGCGACCACCCGAGCTTAGAACATCTTTCACAGGGCGATTTGAAATTCCATACGGACTTTCGCGCTGTCTATGCAACTGTTCTTGAGGATTGGCTTGGGGAAGATGCAACACAGATACTTAGTCGGAAATTCGACAAAATTAAGATTGTTTGAATGAACATCGTCGGTTTGTTTCTTTAGAAGCTTGGCCGAAAAGTCCAATATCACTTCCCGAAGGCGTCTCGCCGAGGGTTTTTGGGCACAGAGTCGAAGGTAAACTCGCTCGGCGTGGAGGCCTTCACTAAGAAAAGAGTCTTTTCGGCCAAGCTCGTCTTGGATGTCTCAGTCGCTTTCGAAGATAGGTGTCACGTATTGAAGCTTGAAATGAAGAAATTTTTTGAAATCCAGCTCCTGCTCCTCGGAGTTGGATTTCTTATATCTATCGCCGGCCCCGCCGATGCTCAGATTAAGGCAGCCCAGGCGTCGAGCAACCTAGCGGATTCCACACGGACTCAGAACTGGGGCGACGAAGCCGTTTATGAGATCGAGCACCTTAGGCTCGAGAGATGGATTCTCGAGAATACGGAGAGATTCGCGGATCCAATTTTACTAAGGGAGATAGCGAAATTAAAAAAAGAGGCTGAGAATTTTGCCAAGCAGGAGGATTTCCTGCTGGCCGTGACCTGGATGGAGACAATTTGGGATTTGTTAGAACCGAATGAAGAGCCGACTGAAAATGATAATGCTGAGCTGGACTTCTCCGGCGATGTGATCTCCGAATCGTTCACAAAAGAGCCCCGTTTCACCTGGACCCGTGAAGTCCTCACCGGCGTCGATTTATGGCGCTATCAATTCAATTTTTCTGTTCCCGAGACCGATGAGGTCCAACTCAGCTCCTTTAATTCTGATGGCGGCAATCCCTTTACAGGATTTCGCTTTAGTTTTGATCTCAGTGACCACTTCAGGCGTTCTATTCAAGGTTATGCGACATTTAAGTACAGCCGGGATTATTTTACCGGGGAGTTGGACGTCAGAATTGTCAATCCCATAGACGAGCACTCATTTTGGCAGTTTGAAAACAGGTTTACCGGAAACTCTTTCTATCGTGATAACAATTTGAAATACTATCAAAACCAAACATCTTTCGGTTTAAACCTGAGACGTCCCGGGCGGGTGGCTTTAGATATTTATGATGAGCTGACTATCCGGCGTTATTCGAACGAACAAAATATTTATCCAAATTATCTGAACAATTCTCTGAAAAGTAATGTGAAATTAGACCTGAGCCGGGATTCCTTTGTGAGCGGTGGATACCGGAATGTATTCCGGACTCATTCAACTTTTGATATCAACGACTATTTGGAGCATCGAATCGATTTTAGCTGGTTCCAAAGTTTGGGTAAAGAAGCGAAGTTCACGCTTGATAACGAGCTTCGTTTCCGTGATTACACCAACGTCGAAATCGACACTTTTTTTCAAGATTTTACCGAAAACTATTTCAGGGGCGAGTTACGACTGCCGTTCTCAGATAAAATCGGCGCTGATCTGAAAGGTTCGATTACCAAACGTGATAATAAGATATTTAGCGCCAGCAGTTTACCCGATTATTGGCTTTGGGAAGTCGAACCTGAGTTTTACGTGAAGTTGGGTTCGGAATGGCGTGTCGGCGCCGGACTGCTTTACAGAAATCAGACTTATGAAAAACTACACGCACGCCTTTCGACTGTCGCCCCAACTGCCAATGTGGATCAAGCTTTCAGCATTGTTTTCGAAGATTATTACGCGTTCGGTCCCACCTTGAATATCGAGCTCTTTAGAATGAATGGCATGATTTTCAGCGTGCACGAGTCTTTTCTTTTCGAACGCCATCCCAATGCGGCCGATTTAACTGCAAACACCGTGAGTATCTATCAAGACCGTAACATCAACTCGATATTACTCTTTTTCAGTTGGAACATTAGCCGCAGTTGGCGCCTGAACGTCCTTGCCAATATGGATGATGAGCGCAGCCGCCGAGACAGTGAAAACGATTCTCAAAATACACTGGTAGGCCTGGAGATAAATTATATCTTCTGAGGTTTACAAGCTGACACTTTCTCCCATGTCACTTGTCCAATTCATTAGTGTCCATCCGAAAACTCGGACTTATATGTCATTCCGGCATTCTTTTGTGCCGGAATCTCCATCCTTTAAGCAGGAGATTCCCGCACAAAAGATCGCGGGAATGACAGCACAGGGTAGTTTCCGGATGGACACCAATTACTCAGGAATTGGTTCACTTCCTTGAGAAAGTTTATGAAACATCATTTCAGTTTGTTCGTTATTAAGTTATGACCTCAATGAGGAAGGAATATGCAGAATCAAAAAAATAATCTGGTACTTGGCGTCGTTTTGATTGTTTTCGGACTGCTGTGTTTAGCCGCCAATTTGGATTTATTCTCTATGGCGTCGCCGATCATTTGGGGACTCTTATTCTGGGCGGGTGCAGGCGCGTTGTTTGTTCAATTCCTGAAGGGACAAAAGTGGGGATTTTTGATTTTCGCCGCGATATTAGCGTATATCGGATGTGCGATCATCATTTCGCATTCCTGGGTGATCGCTGATGAATTCATCGCAGTCCTCTTGTTTTGGGGGATGAGCGCGCTTTTTGTTTTCGGCTTTTTACGCAATCGGGAGAAATGGGGTCTCTTGATCCCGGCCGGGGTTTTACTCACCCTCGGACTCATGATCGTGATCGATATGAGCTGGACACTTAACGATGACTTGATGCCCGGTACTTTTTTCCTCGGTAACGGCCTGACTTTTGGCGTCTTATATCTCATGCGAAATGAGAAAAACAGACTCGAGTGGGCAAAAGTTCCCGCTTTAATTTTGATTGTTTTTTCCGGTTTTATCTATACGGTTACGAGCGATTCACTATTTACAACCCTATTATTCCCGGTAACGTTAATCGCTTTAGGTGTATATTTAATCTATTACTCGGCTCAAAACGGCTCTCTCAAAAACAAAGTATCAAGCGTTTAATCAAAAGTTTACTCTTTCCTCCTCCGAGAAGGCTGGTGTCTTTGGACACCGGCCTTTTCTTTTTTTGGAGCCACGCCGCATTTTTCACTTGCAACTGTTCTGTATTTTCTTTTTAATGCATTCGATATGAATGGAGAAATCATGATGAATATTGTTATATTTTCTAAAAAGACAGCCTGGATGGTTCTCCTGATTTTTGGAACATTCGGTTGTACTCAAAAACAGGAACCGGAAAATTCGCATTCATCCGGAATCGAGAAATCTCATGTAGAGAATGTCGGGGGGGCGGATAAGGAAGCGCTCGAAAAAGAAATCGATGAGCTCTTCGATCAATTGAAACAGCGGGAGCGGGAGCTGGCGACTGAACAGCAGCGTTTGCACAGGTTTCAGCGCGATCTGAACGAGGAGCAGTTGCGTTTGGCAAACCTGCAAACAGAGCTGCGAAAGAAAGAAATTAAACTTCTCGAACACGAGAACAAGATTCGGGAATTAGAAAAAAGTTTAGAAGCTCGCCAGGCCTCTTTCAAATTGCAGCGTTATTTTTCAATTCTTTTGTTCATCGCCGGAAGTCTCTTAATATTATTTGCGTTCCGGACCTTCCGAAAAGCAAAAAAACAACGAGACGCAGTTACTCAGTCCCTGCAAACCATCACTCGTAAACAGCCGAAAAGCCAGGATGATACGGAGAAGTAACCATGCCCTCTTTTTCTGAAATTTTATCTTTTATTAAGAAGGCCCTGCAAGCACATCTTTTTACTATGAGTGGGACTCAGGTGACTGTTACTTCTTTCTTGTTGTTCATTGGCGTCATGATTGGGTTTGCTATTTTTTCACGCCTTTTGGTCAAGACATTCCTAACTAAGATTCTTGCGAGCACCAACCTTGATAAAGGACTGCGTTATACCCTTACCCGTGTGACGCATTATACCATTTTAGTCATCGGCGCGATCGTCGCCTTTCAGTTTATAGGAATTGACTTAAGCGGACTGATCGTCATACTTGGATTTCTTTCTGTAGGGATCGGTTTCGGTTTACAAAATCTCACCTCTAATTTTATTTCCGGTTTAATTTTACTTTTTGAACGTCCCATACAAATTGGGGATCGGGTGGTCGTCGACGATATCGAAGGTGATGTGGAAGAAATTAATATTCGATCAACGACAGTACGTTCTTTAAATAATGTGTCGATAATCGTTCCCAATTCCGAATTCATCGCTTCAACGGTGGTGAATTGGTCCCACGGTGATCTCAAGGTCCGAATTGAAATCGATGTCGGAGTTTCGTATGACTCCGACCTCGACACGGTCTTACGCTGCTTATTAGAAGTGGCCGATGAAAATTCTGAAGTGTTGAAAGAACCGGAACCCGAGGTGCTGTTCACTGAATTCGGCGATTCCGCTTGGAATTTAAGACTGCGGGCCTGGATAGAAAACCCAAAACGACATCCACAAGTCCGCTCTGATATTCACTGTGCCATCGTGCGCAAATTTCGTGAGTTTGAAATCGAAATACCGTTTCCACAGCGGGACATCCATTTTCGCTCAACTTTTCGAACCCGCGAAGAAGCTGACCTTTTTGCAAAAGCTCCTGCTCAGAGCTTGCCGAAGGATTAGTTACAACGGTTCAAGAACAAACTGAGTTGAATAAGATTTCTACTGTCCGGGAGGAAGAAAAAGTTGACGAAAACGAAGAAGACAAAAGGACACGGTTTTGGCACCGCGCCGGTTTTTTTAGCCGGAATTAGCACCATTCTCGGAGCGATTCTTTTTTTACGTTTTGGTTATGCTGTCGCGAACACCGGGATTTTCGGTTCAATCTTGATCATCCTGATCGGTCACGCGATCACGATTCCGACCGCCATGGCAATCGCGGAAATCGCGACCAATTTAAAAGTAGAGGGCGGCGGCGAATATTTTATCATCAGCCGCTCTTTCGGTTCGATGGTCGGCGGGACCATCGGCATCTCTCTGTATTTCTCGCAAGCGGTTTCCGTGGCGTTTTACATGATCGCTTTTTCCGAGGCGTTTACTCCGCTTTTTGGCTGGCTGGAATCCCAGCTTGGGTTTGCCCCGCAAACTTGGATGATCAGCGTGCCGGCAACGCTGCTGCTCCTCACTCTCATCATCACCAAAGGCGCGGATTTGGGCGTCCCCATTCTTTGGGTCGTGGTTGTCACATTGGCGGTGTCGTTGTTCATGTTTTTTGTCGGTAAAACATCCTCGGGGCCAGCTTCCCTGGATATTTTTGCGAAGGTCGAGAAACCCGATGATTTTTTTGTGGTTTTTGCCATTATCTTCCCGGCGTTTACCGGCATGACCGCGGGCGTGGGCTTGTCGGGAGATTTGAAAGACCCGCGCAAATCCATTCCGTTGGGGTCGTTGTCGGCTACGATTATCGGGATGATCATTTATGTGCTGGTCGTCATAAAGATGGCCTTAAGCTTGCCTCCCGAGGAGCTGGCCGCCGACCAATTCGCCATGGGAAGAATTGCTGTCTGGGGACCTATCGTTCCCATCGGTCTTGGAGCGGCTGCACTGTCCTCAGCTATCGGTTCCATCTTAATCGCGCCCCGCACAATGCAGGCGTTAGCCGGCGATCGGATATTTCCGGTCAACATGGTGAACAACTTTTTGAAAAAAGGCAAGCCCGGGTCCAACGAACCGGTGAATGCAACCATTGTGACCGCGGCGCTGGTGTTGACCGTTGTGATGATGGGCAGCGTCGATTTTGTGGCGAAAATTATCAGTATGTTTTTTATGATTACTTACGGTTCGCTTTGTTCGGTGAGCTTTTTGGAACATTTTGCCGGCAATCCGTCTTACCGGCCCACTTTCCGGTCGAAGTGGTATTTATCTCTGATCGGCGCTATCGCATGTTTTGTGATGATGTTTCAAATGGCGCCTGTTTACGCGTTCCTGGCCATCGTAGCCATCATCGTCATTTACTTGAGCTTGAAGAGGGGAAGAGAAGAGGAAGACGATTTGTCAGCCATGATCAAAGGTGTGTTGTTTCAATTGACGCGCCGGCTGCAGGTGTTGATTCAAAGAAAACATTCCGTCGTCGCCCTGTCGAACTGGCGTCCCTCATTTATCGCAATCTCAGCCAGCTCCCTCACCAGGCTGGCGCCGTTCGATCTGCTGCGCTGGATTTCCCATTACTATGGCTTTGGCACGTTCATTCACTACATCAAAGGACCTTTGGACGAACAAACTCAGGCCGAATCCAAACACAAACTGGAACAACTTATCCGGCAAAGTGTTGACAGCTTAGCGGGAATTTACGTCGACACGATTATTTCTCCCAGTTTCAAAACCGCGGTCGCTCAAATTGTCCAAATCCCAGGCATTTCCGGATTGGAAAATAACAGCATCTTGTTCGAATTCCATGAGGATTGCCATGATGAAATCAGGAGAATTATCGACGGCTGTCAATTTGCTGCCATTGTTGATTTTAATCAATGCGTGCTGCGTTCGTCTGAGCGGCACTTTGGATATAAAAAACGCATCGATATTTGGCTTACCCCGGGCGACTATCGCAATGCCAACCTTATGATCCTTTTGGCTTACATCATCACCGGTCACCCGGAGTGGAGGGGGGGACAAATTGAGTTATATGCCGCCTTTGAAGAAGACGAAATCAATAAACAGGTCGATCAGCTCAACAAGCTTATCGACGAAGGGCGGATTCCCATCTCACATAAAAACGTTCAGAAAATGCCCTGGAATAAAAGAGCGAGATCTTATGAAAATTTTATTTGCGAGCATTCCGAGAGCGCGGATTTGGTTATTATGGGATTTTCTTTGAAAAAAGTCATTCAAGAGAACGGTGAGTTTTTTAAAAAATTTAGTAACATCAAAGAGATCTTATTTGTGAGGGCAGGGCAAAGGATCGTGATCAGCGAAACCAAAGAGTGATCATGCCGACACAACAGGAAATTGAAGAAGAACAAAGGAAAATACGTCGTCTGCGAACCATTGTGGATTTAACGACGGCAATACTGCAACAAGGAAATTACTCGGCTGCAGAAGCTCAGGCTCTGGTAGCGGCTACCAAAAAGTCTGTCGTGCAATTGTTTCCCGGCGCAGAGGAGCCGTTTGACCTTATTTATAAACCCAGATTCGAAAGGATCATCAAAGAGCGAATTTATGCTTGAAAATAAACCGGCTCTTGCCTATCTTATCCTAGTAACTTTGAAAGCACGCGATGTCATTTCGAATCCCGACGTTTTTTGTCGGGTGAGAAATCTGAGAACGACAGGTGCTGGTATTAAGGCATTGCTTTTGAAGGCTAAATCCTGCCGCCGTCAGATTCCTCACCCTGGAAAACGGATTCAGAATGACAGAAACTGCCTTTAAATCCGGTTTATCCTGTTATCCTGTCACAAAATGATAAATACCCTGTGACCGGTTACATGTTTTATCATATAATTTCAAACTGAGGAGGATTGAAATGTTATTACGAAAATCGGTTTTTCCATTCATTTTTTTTATTCTTCTTTTCTCTTGCACAGTAAATCAGGTAAAAAAAGACGCCCAGGCTTTTCTGGACGAGTACACTGAGAAGTACCAAAAACTCGATTACGAAGCCAGTAAGGCTGCCTGGCTTGCCAACACCGATATCAGCGCTGAGCATGATAGCTTGAGTATCATCGCGGATAAAGCGCTGTCCGAATTTATCGGGGGTAAAGAGATCATCGAAAGAGCCCAATCGTTTTTAGGAAAAAAGAGCCAGCTCGATCATTTACAGGTGTTACAGCTTGAAGAAATTCTGCTGACGGCGGCGCATCGGCCTGGGACTATCCCGGAGGTTGTCGAAGAGTTGATCGAAGCCGAAACCAGGCAGAACAGCCTGCTCTACGGTTTCGATTTCATCATGCATGACAAAAAGGGCAAGTCGCACAAAGTCACAACCAATGAAATAGACCGTGTTTTAGTCGAATCCACAGATTTAGATGAGCGTTTGGAAGCTTGGGAGGCCAGCAAAAAGGTAGGCCGGGTTCTCAAAAATGGTCTGGCGAATTTACAACGGCTGAGAAACCAAACAGCGCGCGAAATGGGCCATAGTTCGTTTTTCGCTCTCGAAGTCGCGGACTACGGGTTGACCGTCGATGAATTAATACAGCTCATGGATGACCTGGTGGAAGAGCTCCGCCCGCTCTATTCGGAGATTCACACCTATGTGCGTTACGAATTAGCCAAACGCTACAATCAACCGGTGCCGGAGAAACTACCGGCACACTGGTTGTCCAATCGTTGGGGACAAAATTGGCCAGGCATTGTCGACGCGGTGAATTTAGACGCGCTCTTTGAAGGCAAGAGCAAAGAATGGATCGTTGAAACGGCGGAGGATTTTTATGTCAGTTTGGGCTTCGACAAACTCAATCCTGATTTTTGGGAGCGGTCGGACCTTTATCCGGTAGAAGAAGGGTCTGAGCGCAAAAAGAACAACCATGCTTCGGCCTGGCATTTGGATCTGCAAGATGACTACCGTTCCCTCATGAGTGTGGAGCCGAACAACCGTTGGTTCCGAACCTCCCACCACGAGCTTGGGCATATCTACTACTATATCGAATACAGCAATCCGGATGTGCCGTTGCTCTTACGCGGCGGAGCGAATCGCAGTTATCACGAGGGTATGGGCGATCTCATGGCGATAGCGTCTTCCCAGCGCCCCTACCTCGAACACCTCGAGCTGCTCCCTAAAGAGATGGAAATCGATCAGGTGCAATGGCTGTTAAACGATGCGCTTTCGAGCAGCTCGGTCGTGTTTATTCCGTTTGCCGCCGGCACCATGACGCATTTCGAGCACGATTTGTATGAGGAGGACTTGCCGAAAGATCAGTTCAATAAGCGTTGGTGGCATTACGTGGAAAAGTATCAGGGCATCGTCCCGCCATCGCCGCGGGGTGAAGAATTTTGTGATGCGGCCAGCAAAACTCACATCAACAACGACCCGGGACAGTATTACGATTATGCACTGTCATGCGTCCTGAAATTTCACCTGCATGACTATATCGCCCGTAAAATATTGAAGCAAGATCCCCGCAATTGTAATTACTACGGCAACAAAGAAGTGGGCGCTTTTTTGAGTAAGATTATGCGCCCTGGCGCCAGCAAAGATTGGCGTAAAGTATTGAAGGCAGCAACTGGTGAAGACCTGAGCGCCCGGGCTATGCTGGAATACTATCAGCCGTTGATGGACTTTTTGAAGAAGGAAAACCAGGGGCGGCAAAGTGTGATAGCGATTGCAGATTTCTGATTGCGGATTTCTGATTGTGGATTGTGGAATTGGGATTTCGGATTCCCTCGATTGCTTCGGCTTCATACTTTAGTAAGAGATACAAAGCTAATATGGAGGGTAATCATGAATCAAGAAATGATGAAGCGACGAACAAAGGATTTTGCCAAACAAGTAATCCGATTTTGCCGCACTTTGCCAGAGAACAGAGAAGGAAGATTAATAGGAAATCAGCTTTTTCGGTCTGGTACTTCGGTTGCGGCAAATTATCGTGCCGCATGCCGAGCGCGGTCCAAGCGTGATTTCATTTCAAAAATGGGAATTGTTGAGGAAGAAGCCGATGAATCCTTTTTTTGGTTCGAAGTG
>JBHHWX010000058.1:0-18155 GCA_046756745.1 bacterium
TCGCTTGCGGGTAATGATAACATATTCGTTCACACAGCCCGCAGCCGACGCAGTTCTTCTGAACCAAAATCGGTTTTTCCCAACTGCCGATTTTGATAGCCACATCTTGCAAAGGACAGGCGCGGTAGCAAATGCCGCAAATCCTGTCGTTATAGGAATAACACAGGTCTGCATCCAAAACCGCAACCCCCATGCTGACCTGCTTCCGGATCGATTCGATGTCGTCTTTAAGCGGCTGCAAAGCCCCGGAGGGACAAGCATTATTGCATTTCATGCACAGGATGCACCCCTGTTCCCTTGGAATGATAAACGGCGACCCGGAGCGCCGGCCTGAGCCGATATCAAAAAATTGTATGCACTGATTCGGACAGACGTCTCCGCAAAGCCCGCACCGGATACACTTGCGCAGGAATTCTTCTTCTGCCAGCGCGCCCGGAGGCCTTAAATATCGAAAGCGTTTCCCGGCCGGAACCCATTTAAAAAGGGAGAAAAAATAGACCCCAATTGCAAGGCTGATGTATTTCAGCACATCGCGCCGCGTCCGGCGACTTTGCAATTTCGATGCAAGATTTTTTAGAAGTTCACCCATTTGAATTTTAGCCACGGATTAACACTGGTGAAACACGGATTTTGTAAAAATACTAAATGAACAATACTTACTTCATCAAAATTCATTTATCCGTGTGCATCAGTGGAAATCTGTGGCTGAATATTTTTGTGACAGTGATCGATCTTTTGGTTCTGCTTCGCCGCACTGGGCAAATCGGCGTGGTTAAACAGTCTGCTCGATCTTCTCGATCCGCGCCGCCAGCTTTTTATAATCCGCCTGTCCCGAAACCGGATCGAAGGCCCGGTGTGCGACTTCGTTTACAAGCCACTTGTTCTCCTTTGGGTCCGAGCTGTCGGCCACCGATAGATTCCACGGTGAAAAGAGTTGTCCTTCAGCAACGAGGTTTCTGGCTGGCCGCACTTTGCTATTCAGGCCGATGGAAACCCGGGCCTCGTAGCTCCCTCTTCTGGTTGACACTTTCACCCAGTCGCCATCCTGCAAGTCATACCGCTTTGCGTCCTTGTCGTGCATCTCGACATATTGCTCCATGACCAGTTTTCTGGTCGTGGCGGCGCGGATGGTTTTGGCCGTGTGGAAGTGCTCGTAAACCACGCCCAGATTGAGCCAGAAGGGGTATTTGTCTTCAGGCACGCGATGGCCGGAAACTTTGGCGTATTTAAAGTCGGGCATTTCAGGGGTTAAGCCGTAGTCGCGCACCTTCTTAATGAGTTGCATATTGTCGATGATCAAGAAATTCTTATCGACGCCAACTTTGCGCAGGTCTTCCATCACTTCAGGATACTTTGAGTAATCCTGCTGGCACAGCTTAAAGTTAGCCTTGCCATTGCCGGTTCTAAATGCCCCATACGGCTTATTCCGCCAACCCTTCTCCTGACCGAGGTAGCGCCGCTTGGTGCCGCCGGCAAGGGCGATTTCAGCCGTCGGCGCCGGCCACTGCACGCCCCGGTTTTCTCGTAAGATTTGGTAGGGCCCCACTCCTTTTTGTTCAGCCGCTTTCACAATGCCTGAAAAATCAGAGTCGCTGCCTTCGCTCGCCCAGGCAATTTCCTTGAAAATGTCCTCAACTTTGTAAAAGCCCTGTTCATTTTTGCTGTATGGAAAGATTTTTTCACTGTCGAGACCGAGCAATTCGGCGATATGCTTGCCTTTATCAATCACGATATCGAGGTCCGGTTTACAGTTCTCCGGCGGTTCAGCCGCTTTATCAGTAACGTACATTCTTCTTTCGGACTGGAGATAGACCCCGCCACACTCGCCCCAGGTGGCCGCCGGGAAAATGACATCGGCGACCAGATTATTGGGCGCATGCCGGTAAATATCTTGGGCGACCACGAACATGTTTTCGAGCGCCGGCCGCACCAGTGTTTTGGTTTCAGGCAGGTCGATATGTGTGGCATAAATCAGAAACATTCCCCGCACTTTTCGCGGATCATTATCCGGAAGCAGACCGCGTTCCATCATCCCCACAGCATAGCCTGGATTGGTTGAATCGGCAACCTGTTTTAGACGCTCTTCCGAAACGTTCCAAAGTTTCGAAAAGAGTTTGATGCCTTTTTCATTGTATTTGCCGCCGGCCTTCAGGCCTTGATTAAAAGGAAGACGGCCCGTCAACCCGCCGGTGAGCCGTTCGCCCATGGCATTCGGCTGACCGGTTTGCGAATGCGGTCCGCAGCCAGGCCGTCCGATATTGCCGGTCAGCAGATGCAGGTTGATAATGCTGATGACATTATGCTGGCCGTGAATGCTCTGGTTGTAGCCGATTCCCCACCAGGTCAGAACACCGCCGGTGCCGCGTTTGTTGCCCTTGCGGGTCGCTTTCGCCCATTGCGAGGCGATTTTCCGAATAAACGAAACCTTCAGACCCGTGACATCCTGAGTCGTGCGCGGGTCATATTTTGCTTTGATACCGTCGACATACCCCTGCCAGCCCGTGGTGTGCTTTTTCATGAAATCCCATGCGATCACATCCGGGTGCTCAGCTAACAAAACATACGCGATGTTGTTCAGCAAGGTGATGTCTGCATTCGGTTTGATTTGAGCGTGATAGGAGTTGTTCGGATTAACGTCTTCGAAACCCTGCACGGTTCCGGTTCGGCGCGGGTCCACCACCAGGGTCGGAATATTGCTGGCCTCTTTGTAGTCCGCCGCTCGCCAAAAAATAATAGGATGAGCTTCCCGGGGATTGTGTCCCCAGAACGACAGGAAATCGCACATTTCGACGTCTTCGTAACACGTAGGCGGCGCATCGGACCCGAGTGTTTTAAAATAGGCGGTCACGGCGCTGGTCATGCACATACGCGCATTTGCTTCCATGGTGTTGGAGCCGAGGACAGCTTTCATAAATTTGTTTTCGAGATATTGTCCTTCAAAGGTAAGCTGACCGGATCCATAGAGTCCGATGCAATTGCCGCCATATTTTTTTACTAGATGGGCGATCTTCTCGGCGGTCATCTCGCTGGCTTCTTCGTAAGAGACCTCTTCCCACAACTCGTCCTCGAAAGCGTTTTTTGTCTTGGAAACAAACTCCAGATCGCCGTGTCCCGGCTTTTGCCATTCAGCCCAGGTGTCTTTCCGAACCAGTACTTTGGTCAAGCGGTCAATATAGATCGGTTCGTTGGCGGTCAATCCTTTGATGCACTGCATGCCCTTGTTTGTCGGATGATTTTTGTCCGGCACCATGCCGACAATCTTGCCGTTTTCAACCTGGATCATGGTGCCGCAACCGACGCCGCAGTACGGGCAGGCAGAAAGGAAATTATTGCTCTGCTGGGGCAGCGCTGGTTTTGCCACTTTGATTTCCTTTTCGCGTCCCTTACAACCGACAACATTGGCCGCGGTAATGGCCGAGACAGAAGCCGTAGCTTTCAGGAATTTACGCCTGGTGAGCTTCCAGGTGTTTTTTTCAGTCAGTTTTGAGTCCATGTTTTCTCAACTCCTTTAAATTTTATCCAGATTCAAGAATGTGGATTAGTGAATCAATAGAATACTGGATGAATGCTTCGTTTTCCGCAATACTCCTGAAATCCATTACTCCAATAATCCACTGTTTATAAATAACCTGACCTGCAAAGTCCAAAGTCAGTTAGTGTCTGAACGAAAACGACCATCGCTTCCCGAAGTCCTCCTGGCCGAGGGTGAATTCATGCTTGGCTCGGCGGGACGCCTTCGCGAAGAGCTTTTTATATCGCGCATTTTCGAGTTTTCGTTCAGACACTATAGCAATGTTCATGAATGATTTGGGATTTCTATTTACTCGTAACTTGTCCCCACTCTTTGCCAGGTTCGTATATAGGTGACGATATCGTTAATCTCCTCGGCTGTAAGCTCTTCGAGACCTTGAGCCCCTTTTGCCCAGGAGCGCATGGCGGTTCCAGACCGGCCGAGCGCAATGGTTGCCTGCAAAAAGCCATCGGTCGCTGCCGCGAGAAATTCTTGATTATTCAAGGCCGGCCCGTGTTTGCCTTCACCATTGACGCCGTGACATCCGCTGCACATACTCTCGTACAGAGTCTGGCCATTTGCCGGGGTTCCGGGTGTTATGCCGGTTACTATCGTTGCCGGTTTTTGATCCGCATTGCTGCGAATAAAAGCGACGATATCGTTCATCTCTTGCCGCGACAGTTGAGTGATTCCCTGAAAATCTTTGGACCAACTGCGCATGGCGCTCTGGCGCCGGCCGCGTGAAATTGAATAGAGGATAAATTCGTCAGAGGCGGCGGCGAGGAAATCTCGATTGAGAATTGCCGGACCGACTGAACCCTGTCCGTATTTGCCATGGCAGCCGACGCACATACTTTTGAAAAGCGATTCGCCGTTTTTGACATCACCGGAGATCTTTGCCGAAGTGAGTCGTATTGAGGGCGTGCTTTGCCAGCTTCGAATAAAGGCTATCAAGCTGGCGATTTCAGTTTTAGAAAGTCGAGACCACGACGGCATGGCGGTATTTTGTCTGCCGACGACAATTGTTTTGTACAATAATTCATTTGAGGCGAGCCGCAAGAAATCCTGATTGTTGAGCGAGGGTCCGATGCCCCCTTCTCCGCTCAAACCGTGACAGGTTCCGCAGCGTGAGCGAAATAGTTTTGCTCCTAATGCGATATCAGATCGACTGGATCGCACTTCGGAAAATGTCGGCGGCTTTGCCTTCCAGCTTTTGATGAGGTTCACCAAACCATCGATTTCACTTTCTGAAAGGCCTCCGTTCGATTCCGCCCAGGAGGACATCGTTCTGCCGCTTCTGCCGTTTTTGATGGTAGAGCGGATCATGTCATCCGAGGCGACTGCGAGAAAATCCTGGTTATTTAGTTTTGGAACGCTGGCTTCGAATACGCGGTAATCTTGACCCTCGCCGTTGTCGCCATGACAAACCGCGCAGAATTGATCGTACGCCTCTTTGCCTTCAAAGGCCGGGCGCTCTCCTTTGAATTCTTTAATTCCATCCAATGAATAGTATTGTGAGGAAAATTTAGGAGCGTACAGCCCCATGGTGAAAGTAATAAGGGCTGTCATTTCATCAGCAGGCAAATTGACTGCCGGCATTTCAGAAACCCCGGAGACTTTCTGCGGATTGAGGAAGTGCTCCAGAAGCCAGTTCTCAACTGTGTGCTCTTTTTCTATGTACTGAAAGCTGTACTCATGCTTGGTTTTGCGGCCCTGATTTGTTAATTCCAAACCGGTCATGCCGCCGGTACCGCGAATGTTGTGGCAGCTCAAGCAGCCCTCCCGATAAAAAATATCTTTTCCTTTCAGCAAGACTTCGGCGCCAGCCAGGGTCTGATTTTTGTCAAAAACTGCGAGATGACATTTTCCGCAGGAAGATTGCACATATTCTAAAGGCAGGATAGGGACATCCCAGTGAACATCTTCCTCCCTGGCGAAGACGTTCTTAACCGTCAGCGCTCGATCCTGACCGCCATGACAGATGCTGCATCCGAACTTGTCAACCGGGTGATTCTTGATGGTCTCCCCGGAATGAGAGGCATGCGGAGGCATCTGCTCGCTCATTCTGGGGTCCTCGATCCCGTTATGACAGGAGATACAGCGGTCGACCCGGTTAAAGTGGTCGAGGATCAGTTGCTTGATTTTGACCGGAAACTCTTTTGCAAGCTGCACCTGAGTTTCGTCTTCGGCCTTAGAGAGCAGTATTTCTTTATATTCTTCCTGGTAGTTCTTCCATTCGCGTAAGAAGGTCTCCTCGATGGCGGCCAGCCCAAAAAAGATGAAACAAACCAGACTTGCGCCAATAGTGAGTTTCTTATAAAAGCGGTCGTATGATCTTTCTAAATTCATTTGTTGCTCCAGTTTTGGCATGTTGGGCTGTCTAAAAAACCTCCCCTCGGTGTCTTTTCGAGCGAAGCGAGAAATCTGAATGGCGACATACCTGCCATAAGTAATTGTCTTTGTATGTCATTAAAATTGGTACTCCGTCAGATTCCTCTCTTCGTTCGGAATGACAACTTCACATTTTTGGGGAGTCCCCAACTGAAAACAAATCAATGCACCGGCCATTGAGAAGGGGACCAGTAAAAGTCCCAATTTGGACCTCTGAAATAAATGCCCATAATGGTCAGGATGATAAAACCGACAGCAAAGCACGTAAACAAAGCGATGGCAGCCAATCGGGTCGAGTTAGTAAATCGTAAATTATGTAATGACCACCAGGCGAAGACAAGCACGATAAATGAGCCGGGATTCATGAACACAATGACGATTTGCGGAATATCGGGAAACCAGTTTCGCAGCCAGCCAAATTTTACAGTAAAAGCAAGCAAAGCAATGAGAAATACGGTTGAAAAAACAAACGAGTTGATCGCAATTTTTTTACCTTCGGATCCGGAGAACCAGACCCCAAAGTGTGTATTCTCTTTGTCAAGAAACGGAATGAGCATTAAGCCAACGAGCACAATAGTCGGAATACCGATGCCCCCCATAAAGGCTGAATAGGAGACCAGCTCCTGCAATCCCAGAAAATACCAGGGCGCCTTAGCGGGATTCTCAGGTATGGCGGGATTGGCAATCTCTTTCAAGGGCGCATCGAAGAAATAGGCTAGCACAGTCATCACCGCCATGGTGAGCATGAACACGGCCACTTCCGCCCAGAGGCCCACCGGCCAGGTCATGATCGTGTTGTCCGGACCGCCATCGAGCTGCGGCGATTTGTCTTTTACTAGCGCCATCAAACCGTAGGTCTTGTTGGGGTTGAGATTAAACTCTCCCTTTTTATCAGTGTCTTCGTTAGGATCGAGGCTTTCTGCTTTTCTGATGATGTCATCGGCATTATCCGGCCGGCTCAATCCACCGTCCTTTCGAATACGCCAGAAGTGGACTCCGACAAGAGTGATGAGGGCGATCGGGAGGATCATGACATGCAGCAAGTAGAACCGAGTCAGCGCTTCTTGCCCCACGCTGTTTCCTCCGATCAATATCTGCTTCTGCAGGGCGCCGACGTCAAAATATTTAGTGATGCCCAACGCATCAGTCAGCTCCTGCGGCGAGGCGGCGATATTGGCGCCGATGGTTACCGCCCAATAAGCAAGCTGATCCCACGGCAGCAAATAACCGGTGTAGCTCAGCATCAACGTCAGCACCAGCAGGGTCATGCCAATGAGCCAGTTAAAGCCTCGCCCGCGCTTGTATGAGCTGGTGTAGAAAACGCGCACCATGTGCAGCAGCGCCGCGATGACCATGCCGTGCGCGGCCCAACGATGGATGTTGCGCATGTACTTTCCGGTCGCAACCACAAAGCTGATGTCGCGGACATTGTCATAGGCTAAGTTGGTGGTGGGGTTGTAATAAACCATCAAAAGTATTCCCGTTACGCAAAGAATGAGAAAGAGGAAAAAAGAGATAAGCCCGAGTCCCATTGTGTACAGCGGCTTCAGGCTGTACTTGTGGATGCGCGCAGATTGAATGTGAAGAAAGAAATTTTGAAACACGGCCTGCGATTTTTCTCGGTCAGATTTTGGCGGCCACTCATACCTGCGAACTGATTTCTTCAGCGTTGTCCCCAATTCTTTGACATTGTTCGCAAAAATTCTTAATCCGTTTTCTTCCATCTGGTTTTCTCCTCACTGATAACATCAAGCCGTAAACACATCGTCAGCGTTCACCTTTTTATTCATGTCGACCGTGAGCTGGCCGTCAGGGCTCATGCCGATTTTAAGCCACTCCAGCGCCTTGGGCGCCGGTCCGCCAATCACGTTGCCTTGTTTGTCGAACCGTGATCCGTGACATGGACAGGTAAATCCCCAGTCAACTTCGGATACGATGCAGCCAAGATGTGTACACACAGCGGAAAGCGCCCGGAATCCTTCCCGGTCGCGCAGAACAAACACATTCTTCTCCGGAATGGTTTTGTAAGAGTTGATCTGAAAGTCGGAAGGATTGCCGATCTTGAAAAGACTCGGAGGCTCGTTAAACACTTTCGGCAGGGGTAATTGAACCACACCGATAAAGGCCATAGAGCCTGCGCCAATCAGTGAACCCACGGCAAGCTTTCCGAGAAAATCCCGGCGAGTTATCTCATCTTCATATTTGTCGTTTTGGTCGCTCATGCGAACATCTCCTTAAAGTTAAAAACTTCCATGGTGATTGCGCCAACCGGGCAGCGCTCGGCGCACAGACCGCAGCGTATGCAAACCGTCTCATCTTTTATGATGGCCCCGTACTCAGAAAGGGGCATGTCATCGTAACGATTATTGAGCAGCCGCTCGAGATCAGCGTTTCCCTGCAGCGCTTGCAGAGAAACGAGTTTTAAACACGCCTCAGGACAGACGTCGGCGCAGCCGCCACAGAGAATACATTTGTCGCCATCAAATATCGTATTCACGGCACAGTTAAAGCAGCGGCTGCCCTGACGAATGGCTTGAGCTTCGCTAAAGCCTTTTTCAACGGTGACATTCATAGCTCGTTTGCGTTCTGCCGGGGACATCGCCGGGACGCCTGCTCGCGGGAGTGATTCATAGCCACTTTCTTTTGTATAGCCTGAGATCTCGCTGTGTGAAATGATGGTCTCCGCAGAAAGCGCTTCTTTCTTCATATAGGCGTAAATCTTTCTGGCGGCTTGTTTACCGCTGGCGATGGCGTCGATCATCAGTCCGGGACCGGTGGCCACATCTCCGGCTGCAAACACGTCTTTCGCTTCTGTCTGATTCAAGGACGGGTCGAGCTGCAACTGACCGCGCTCGTTCAACGCCACATCCTCAGAATCGATGAACGACAGGTCTGTCGATTGGCCGATGGAAAGAACCACGGTGTCCGCTTCCATGTCGATAACCTCGCTCTCATCGAATTTGGGGGCGAAACGTTTATTTTCATCAAAAACCGACACACAGCGAACAAAACGTACGCCGCGCGCTTTGCCGCTGGAATCCAGCAGGACCTTTTTGGGGCCCCAGGAGTTGTGGCGAATGACGCCTTCTTCCTCGCCCTCCTGAACCTCAGTGGTATCGGCTGGCATGTCCTCAAGCGATTCGAGACAGACGAGATGCACTTCTTTGACGCCCTTTTGACGCAGGGCCGTACGCGAGACATCGTATTCGATCTGGCGGATCAAAGTTCTGGCGACGTCGTAAGCCACGTTCCCGCCGCCAATCACCAGAAGCTTTTCCCCGAGATCGATCTTCTCGTTTAACGCCACATCTCTGAGGAAATCCACGCCCCCCAGGACGCCCGGGGCGTCCACGTTGGGGATGGGAATTTTGCGGGATTTTTTTGCGCCAACCGCGATCAGGACAGCGCCGTGGCGTTCTCGCAGCTCTTGCAGCGTTATATCCGCGCCTATTTGGACGTTGCACAGGATTTCCGTCCCCAGCCTTTTAATGACTTCGACTTCCGCTTTGATGAGGTCTCGAGGCAAGCGGTATTCCGGCACACCGAGATAGAGCATGCCGGCAGGAACCGGTTCCATTTCATAGATCACCGGTTTGACGCCCATGAGACAGAGATCGTGGGCCGCGGCCAAGCCCGCGGGTCCGGAACCAACAATCCCAACCGTTGGGGCGTTCTCAGGGATGCTGGCATGACTGAAATGGGAGATGAAATGCTCAAATTCTTCCAGAGCCGAACAATCTTGACTCGCAGCGCTGAAGTATTTCTTGATAACATCTAAAGGGCCTCGATCAAATCTCTCCGATTCGACGCCAAACCTGGAGGACACGAACCGCTTTAAAGCCCGAATCGAGACCGCTTCATCCAGGTCGCGCCTGCGGCAGGCCGCTTCGCACGGCGCGCCGCAGATTCTGCCGCAAATGGAAGCTAAAGGATTTGGCGCCCGGGCAATCAGATAGGCTTTTTCATAGTCACCCTCAGCTATGGCGCGTACGTATCCTCGGGCATCCGTGTGAACCGGGCAGGCGTTTTGGCATTTGATCTGAGACTTCCAGTAGTCAACATCCGGAATTTTAACTTGGAATTTATTCTTCATAAAATAAACTCTCTTGTTGAAATGAACTCGCCTGAAAAATTCATAGCCCCAAAGACACGAAGACGCAAACGGTTCACAAAGTTTTAATTGATTATGAGTTAGACTACATTGTGATTTCTTTGTGACTTAGTGCCTTCGTGGCGAAAGTATATTCTATTACTACCCCAATATCGAAAAAAAAGTCTATTTTCCTTTGACTTACTTCAAATAGTTTATCGATTTGACAAAAGTTTTTTAATGGAAATGAGCTTCGAATCAAGTTCCTGGCTAAGTTGATGTATATTTTTATTCTGCAGCATGAGTATAAATTGTTGTTTTACTTTTTTCCATTGCGAATGAACCGGACATGGCTCTTCATCGCTGCAGTCAGCAAAGCCTAAAATGCAGTCGTCAAAAAAGACCGGGCCGTCCACTGCTTGGATGATATCAAGAGGCGTGATACTTTTTGGTGGTTTGCCGAGCATAAATCCACCGGCTTTACCTTTTTGAGAAATGACCAACCTGCTGCGTGAAAGAGACTGAAGCACCTTGCCAAGATAATGAGGGGGAATATTCAAGGCTTCGGAGATTTCGCGTTGAAAGACCGGGGTATCTGAAGGCTGCACGGCAAGATAAATCATCGCCTGAAGCGCATACTCGCATCCTCGGGAAAATATGATCGACATAAAAATTCTCGTAAAAGATATTAAGACCCAGTTGTCTTATAAAAGAATTTAAATTCATTTTGTCAAGGTTTTTGTAATTAAATTAATTTATTTTTTCTGAGTATTCCTAGCGCAGCGAAGCTGCGAAATGCAAGAATCAAAAAGGAAAATGAAAATGGAACTATTCAGGTGCACATTGGATGGCAAGGTAAATTACTGACTTCTCCTCCAGACAACATCTTCATTCCCACAAATAAAATTCTCATACCTCGCCAAAACAAATAGAGCATCCGAAAGCCGGTTCAGATATTTCAAGACATGCGACCCCAGCTTCTCTTCGCGTGACAAGTGCACGACGAGACGCTCAGCACGGCGGCATACACAGCGCGCTTGATGCAAGAAAACAGCAGCCTGTGTCCCTCCTGGGAGGATGAAATCTTCTAATGGTTTCAGCTCGGTATTAAGTTTATCTATGAGTTGTTCCAGCTCATCCACATGAGCTGCCTCGATAACCGGCATTGGCCATTTCTTTTTATCTTCATCCAGTACACACAGATCGCCGCCGAGGACAAAGAGTTGATGCTGGATTTCAGTCAAGGCCGTCTGCACTTTTGGCGATGGTTGAAAAGCCAGCACAATTCCAATTACGGAGTTCAATTCATCGACCGTGCCATAAGCTTTGATGCGAGACGCGTCTTTCGCCACTGTTTGTCCGCCCCCAAGGTGCGTTTCTCCATTATCCCCCTTGCGAGTGTAAACTTTGGTGATTCGGTAGCCCATTTAATCCTCTGGTATTTGGTTTGGATTATTCACTGGATATGTTATTGTATTAAATAGTGTCTGAACGAAAACTATTAACATAACTGTCATTGCGAGGCGTTTTTTGTCGACGCAATCTCATGTCATGCCTAATAGGGAGATTGCTTCGCTGAGAAACGCTCGCAAAGACATCAAAAATCAAGTTTTCGTTCAGATACAGATCACAATCAAATTAGCGTAACTTTCCTATGAAAGCAAGTAAAAAACATTGTGTATCGCTTGACATTGTGTGTGTTGCATCTTATTTTGTTATTGTATGAAACCTTCCAAATCCGGTTATTTAGAGTGAGGCGAATAAAATGTATGTGTGATTATTTTCAGCGGGAGGATAATGAAAATATTTCATAAACAGCTTATATTATTAATGGTATTCTGGAGCGTGATTTTTAGCGCTACAGTTTATTTTTCATTCTGGGGCTTGAATAATTCAACTCTGGAGTTGACTCGCCAAACGACAAAGGGGCTTGCTTATCACCTTAAGTCTCAACTCTCTGCCTTTTATACTGAAAAGAAACTCGAGAATGACTTGAGCGCAGATGAAACAGAAGAATTAGAAAAATTTTTGCGCATAAACCTTTTGCCATTAGATTTGGTGAAAGATTTTTTGTTAGTGAACAAGGAGGGCCGGGTTTTTTTTGCACTCAATGAAAGTTGGGTCGACTCCGTTTCCGTGGCTGATTTTTTGACGAATCCTGGTGAAAACAGAAAACCGCGCCCAATTCAGCTCCGAAAATCCGTCGATGGGGAGTGGTTCGATGCAATTTGGCAAGTCACGGATACGAGCGTTTTTGCTATACTTCGCGTCAATCCCAAAACCGGAATGTTGAGGTCTATCAGGCAAAATATGACCATTAATCTCTACCTTATTGGTTTTTCCGGGATTGTGGGGGTGATTATCTTGGCTCTTTTTTCTTCCAGGGTTGTTCATTCGCCGCTTAAAAAAATCGACCGGGCTCTTTCGGCTATTGACCGTCGAAAATACGGCCATCGTCTTAAATGGAACAGCGACGAGGAATTTGCTGAATATTATCAAACAGTCAATCAAGCGCTTCGCCGTTTAGAACAGTTAGATACCGTGCAGCGCAATGCAGTACAGCGAAGAAATGTCGTTCTCAATGATTTAAAGACGACCATGCGCTTCCTGGATATCATGTCACATGAAATTAAGAATCCGTTGCATGCTTTAGGAATAAACCTGGATGTTCTGAAAACGAAAATCATGAAAGGGCAGACCAAGGAATCCACCTTAAAGCACGCTGAAATTCTTGAACAAGAGATCGAGCATCTACAAGAAGTTGTGCTGGGATTTCTAAGTTATGTTCGGCCGGGAATTCCTAAAAAAGAACGCGTTCATATCAATAACCTTATCAAGGATGTGAGTCAAATGGTTTCGGCTGAGGCTCAGAAGGCTGGTCTGCGCATCGAAACGCGTTTGAGTCGAAATTTGAAGAGGGTGCTTATCGACCCGGGACAAATCAAGCGGGCTTTGCATAACGTCGTCATAAACGCCATCCACGCCACCGGCCCGAAAGGAAAGATCCACATCCGTTCTTGGGCAAAGAAAAACAAAGTGTTGGTTGAAGTGAAGGATAACGGAACCGGGATTTCAAAAGAAGACTTAAGGAAGATACTCGATCTCTACTATACAACTAAAAAAGGGGGATCCGGTTTGGGGTTGCCTGTAACCAAACGGCTTGTCGAGGCCAACTTAGGCCAAATGATGTTGGAAAGCAGTTTAGGAAAAGGCACGAAGATAACATTTGTTTTCCAAACATAAACGGTTTGATGCGCAATGTCTAAAAAGAGTCACTCACGTATTCTGATTGTCGATGATGAGCAGGCCATTACCCAGGGGCTTTCTGAATTACTTAAGGAAGAGGGCTTCATCACAGAAACGGTGGCCGATGGCAAGAAAGCCCTTTCGATGATAGAAAAAAATCCGTTTGAGCTTGTCCTTCTGGATTTAATGATACCGGGGCTGACCGGTTTGGAATTGCTTGCAGAAATAAAAAAACGGGAGTTCCTAACGGAAGTTATCATCATTACCGGCAAAGGGACGATTCATACGGCTGTTGAAGCGATGAAGTCACACGCCTATGATTACCTCACGAAACCGGTCGAACCTATCCGGCTGCGCGCCGTTGTTGCCAAGGCTTTAGAACACCAATCGCTCATTAAAAAGACCCAAAGACTCGAGCAGAAAATAAAGAGCATGACGCGCTATGAGGATATGGTGGGCCATGCTGAAAAAATGCAACAAATCTACCGTCTCATAGACGCTGTCGCCGACACCACCGCCAGTGTTCTGATTACCGGTGAAAGCGGTACCGGCAAAGAGCTTGTGGCGCGTGCTATGCATAAAAAAAGCAGCCGCGCCGCGGGTCCCTTTATCGCGGTTAATTGTTCTGCTTTTCCGCATGATATTTTGGAAAACGAACTTTTTGGTCACGAGAAAGGAGCCTTTACCGGCGCTTTGTCTGAAAAAGCCGGCTGCTTTGAAATGGCGAATGGCGGCACTCTTTTCCTCGATGAAATTGGGGAGATGCCCGCCGATACTCAGGCAAAGCTTCTGCGTGCTTTGGAGGAGAGAAGTTTTCGCCGCCTCGGGGGTTCCAAAGAAGTCAAAGTGGATGTTCGGGTGTTGGCAGCCACCAATAAGGATACCAAGAAGGCGCTGCAAGAGGGTACCCTGCGAGAAGATTTGTACTTTCGTCTGAGTGTCATGGAAATTGAGATGCCGCCGCTCAGGGAACGAATGAGTGATTTGAAACCTTTGTTAACTGAATTTTTAAACCACTTTAACGAGAAACACAATAAACAGGTAAGCGGTTTTTCGAAAGAATGTTACGAAATATTCAGCACATATCCGTGGCCGGGAAATGTCCGCGAGTTGAAGAACTTGGTTGAACGGGCAGTGATACTTTGCACGGATAAAGAAATCGAGGTGAAACATTTACCCAAACTCTTGACTTCAGAGAGCGATAAAAGCGCCGGCGATTCCGAGAGCATCGTCGTTGGAAAAACATTGTATGAAATTGAAAAAGAAGTCATCTTTAAAACATTACAACTGACAGATAACAACAAAACGCAAGCCGCTCAGATGTTGGGTATCAGTTTAAAAACCATGCACAACAAACTCAATAAATATTATTTAGAAAAAGAAGTCAGTAAACGCTGAAATCCATGTAACTTTTACATGCTTTTCCCTATCGAATATTCTTCGAGATTCACAAGCATCGATCGTGTTTCCCCCGCTAAGCTATTAAGAATCAAAAACTAAGATTTCGAGCACTGCCTGTTTTCAGTTTCTGGCATTGCATTTGCAATTAAGGAATAAAAAAACAGTCATAAACGGCATCTGTGGAGGGGTGTTTTATGAAAACAATTCTTTATACTTTGGTTCTGACGGCACTGGTGGCTCTGACGATACGACCAGGCGAGAAGGGGCGTAGCACATTTTTACAGCAGGAACCTCCGGCGGGTTATTGTTCGGAAAATGAATCGTTGAGTAAAATCGCTTTTCATTATTATGGCGAGTCAAGTTATTGGCGTGAATTGGCTTTGATTAACAGAGTTCCGGACGCCCATTTGCTTTATCCTGCAGAAGAAATTCTCGTACCCAGTTTTCAGGTCATTCAAAAAATACGCTGCACGAAAAGGGGTGGATCCGTTAAAATGCAATCAAAGAGTGAAGATAACCGGGAGTTACAATTGCCTGACATCCCTTTTGATACTGAGTATCGGATCGTTGAGAAGAAAGCCCGGGTACGTTATGCCATCATCATTATCGGTGGTTTGGTCAGCCTGGGGTGTGCAGTCCAGATCTCTCATACACGGTCTGTTTCCTATCGAGACTTACTTGAAAGGAAGGTTGTGGAGTTGGTGTGAGCGAGAGAAATGGGGGGACATGGGGCCGCCGGCGTGTACACGTCGATGAGTGTCATCTCCCCTCTCTCTCTAACCTTTGATAAGTATGAAACAACGAGTTTTAGTTATAGACGACCAGGAGGAAATCGCTTTTGTCTTGAAAGATTTTCTGGATGCTCATGGAATCGATGTCGACATCGCCTTAAGCGGTCGAGAGGCGGTTGCAAAAATGCAGAAAAGCAGATTCGACGTTTTGGTAACAGATTTTAAACTGCCTGACCTTAACGGTCTCGTTGTGGCAAAAATGGGGAAGCGTATCTTTCCCACCCTCAAGATTATTTTTGTTACCGGGTACAAAATGGAACTTCCCATAATGGATCGTGAGATTGGCGCTGACTATCAGATATTGGAAAAGCCATGTAGACCCAAAACCATTCTGCACGCCATCGAGAGTATGACATTACCCTCCAAATAGTCAATAATTCTAACAAAATAACAACGGGTAGCAGTGATGATCAGACGAATGAATCATTTCAGGGCGCACTATGATATTATCTTTGAACTTTTGCATTTTTTTGCAAAAAACATGACATCTTTTCTTTGGAAGATTGTTGTGAAACGTGAGACGTTCATGGTATCGTGTTTATTGGTTTGCTTTGGTGAGCTCAGAGCCGGGTCTGCCGTGGTTTCATGGGATCCGAATACAGAAGGCGACCTCTCCGGTTACAAAATTTACTATGGGAAAAAACCGGGCGAGTACACCAACGATGTTTTCGTAGGAAATGTAACGTCGAAGAGAATTTCCGGGTTAGAAGTTGAGAAACGCTATTATTTCGTCGTCACCGCTTTTGACTTTTCAGGCAATGAAAGTAAATTTTCATCAGAGGTGAGTGTGGACATTCCCAAGAACTCCACCGATGCTCCGGATGATGTGACGGATGAGAGCATCGGTGTTCTTGCTGGCGGCGTTTATAATTTTCCAAATCCTTTTCGTGTGAACAAAGAAAACACAACAATTCGGTATAAACTTTCAGAACCTGCAGAGGTGACGATTGAAATTCTCGATATGAATAATCAATTAGTCAAAAGGATAATCGAAAAAGCGCTGCGAGGTTCAGGCGAGCATACTGAAGAAGCCTGGGACGGCTCAAATTTTCTCAATAAAAAAGTTGCCAATGGGGTGTATTTTTGTAGAATCCGTACGGCGCGCCAGCAGAGATTTGTTAAAATTGCAGTCATCAGATGATGGATAAAAGTGAGGTGGAGCCATGTTTAACACGATAGTTGAGACTAGGAAAATAATTTGGGTTTGTTTACTCTTGGGCCTGCTGCTTTTTTTGGTCGAATTGCTCAAAGCGCAAGAGAGCGAGGGTTCGGCTGGAACGTTTTTACAAATGGGAGTCGGAGCGCGACCGTTAGCTATGGGGGGAGCTTTTGTAGGCCTGGCCGACGACGCCTCGGCAACGTACTGGAACCCGGCCGGTTTGGCTTCTTTGAATCACATTCAGCTTGAATTTATGAACGTTAATTTACCTCTGGATCGCACGTACAATTTTTTTAGCGGCGTCTTTCCTCTCAAAAATATCGCCACTTTTGGAGTGAGTTGGATCGGAATGCGTGTGGCAGGCATCGAAGGCAGAACCTCGAATTCTGCAGAACCGGAATTTACGTTTGGAAACAATCAAAATGCGGTTTTCCTGTCTATTGGAAAAACCATCAGCCCTTTTCTGTCGATAGGTGGAAGTATAAAATTCATCAAAAACGATCTGCAAAATATTTCAGCCACCGGATTGGGTTTTGACGCCTCTGCGCTGATCAAAGCGACCGACCGTTTGCGTTTGGGACTTTTAGTGCAGGACATTGGAACGGACTATCGCTGGGACAATAATGTGACCGAGGGTGTGCCCATGCATTTCCGGGCCGGCGTCGCTTATGAAGTTTACGACGGCGTGACGATTGCAGTGGATGCGGACAAAGGTTCCCATTCCGACCCTGATTTCCATATTGGAGGGGAAATTCGTCCCGTGGAAAATCTGCCCATCCGGCTTGGATATAATGGCAGCCAAGTCACAGGAGGCGCCGGTTTTTTATTTCCGTTATCAAACCACGCTTTAGAGTTGAATTACGCCTACTCAAACGATCGCATCTTCAACGAAGCGGTTCATCGCCTGTCTGTTGTCTTTTCCTTTGGGGTCCATAAACCGCGTTACAGAGGAAATGGCGCCGGCGCTATTCTGAAAAATACCCCGAGGTTCCGAAAAGCAGACCACATCGATCTTGGCGAAATCATTGTCGTGAAGGCAAAGGTTCTCAACGTACGCTCAGGTCCCGGAACGAAATATCGCAAAGTCGCTAAAGTTTTTCGAGGAGAAAAGTTAAAGGCATTTGAAGCCGAAGGCCCATGGCGAAGAATCAAATTGCGAAACGGAAAGAAGGGGTGGGTACATAATAAATATGTAAGATAAGCGCTCTGTTTCATAAATGATCGTAGGGCTCTCCTACAGGGTTCATTGGATTCATTGTTTAATTGCTACATTGTTCCATTGTTTTAGCACTATGACAATTTAACAATGTAGCAATGGAAAACTTTGAATTCAGACGTACGATTTCTGATATTCGAAGTCCTCCCCACTTCACAAATCGTCAATTACATATCGTAAATCGTCAATCAAGGGGTGCAGGCTCCATCTTACGCAGAATCAAGTGCACATCACTATCCAAATTTCCGATTGACGATATTTGATTTACGATTTCCGAAGTCCTTAGGCGCTTAGTGCCGTACATCGACAAAACTTTGCCGATGTTGTAAGACTTCACTTGTTTAAACGAG
>JBHHWX010000059.1:0-18153 GCA_046756745.1 bacterium
ATTGCTTCGCTGAGAAACGCTCGCAAAGACATCAAAAATCAAGTTTTCGTTCAATAACTAGATAGGACGTGAGCATGAATTTGTCTTAAAATGCTCAAGCACCCATCCCCGGGTGCGTTTGACGCTTCGTAAAAACAATAGATTACGACGCCCCGTGGACGGGGCGTAGAGCTTATTTCTGAGTTTCGTTCAAACACTAAATAGGACGTGAGTATGGATTTGTCGATCTGGTCACAATCGCGAGACGGTTTTTTAACGTTCGTAATCATCTTCCTCCCCCTGCTGATTTTGTGGAATGTTTTACGGCGGAGGCACGCGCCGTCGTATAGCGCCGTTGATATTCAGGATACGATAGCGCCGCTGCCCATGGAGTTTACTCCGATGGATTATGCCAAGGCTTTGGTCTGCTGGATATTTCTGTTCATGCGGCTTTTCGTGATAAAACCTGGGTTGTACCACATCGGAGAACGCGATGATAAGGCGCCTCTTTTCGTCACCGGCAATTATTATTTGACGGTTTTTCTCCTGGCAAGAAGAATCAGAAACAAGAAAGTGCGTCTTTTGATCGTGGATACGAAAGGAATCAATGTCTGGTGCGCCGCCGGCAAGGGGCAGTTTTCCGCACAGGAGATCATAAAGAAAGCCGGGCAATGCGGCCTGTTGGCGACTGAACCAAGGCTTAGGGTGGTTTTGCCGAAACTGTGTTTATCCGGAGTCAATCTTACTGAATTGCGACAAAACGGCATTGTGCCTATCATCGGACCGGTTTATGCCAAGGACGTACCGGCGTTTTTGGAGGAGGGCCGGTTGCGGCAACGCTTCGATGAGATTGTCGATTTCGGCCTGCGATCGCGGGTTTTTACAGCTTTGCCAACGGCAGTGCAATTCTTTTTTTATTTTCTTGGCGTTTACGTGGTCTCGTTGGGTTACTTATCCCACTCCCTGATCTGGATTGCGACCGGGTTGGCTTTTCTTTATCCGGTGCTGTTCCCCTGGCTGCCCGGCAGGCTCTTTTCTGTGAAGGGCCTCTCTTTGGCGTTGTTTATCTCGATATTAAATTTTATTTTTCATGACGGTGGTTTGGCTGAGTTGGCTCTGGTGACCGTTTTTATCTTTGCTACGTCTGTCTTCATAGGGTTGAGTTATACCGGCAACAGCGCCGTGAGCAACTACACCAGCGTCAGAAAGGAGACCGCCCGTTTTCTACCCGTGGTAGTGATACTTTACTTGATATTGATTCCGATGGGTTATTTTTTCTAACCAGAATATTTCCTAACGCAGCAGGCGTAACCAAAATGATCCGGATATTTATTAAGAACTTAACATAGCGGCTTTGCCGCGTTAGGAATAAATCCAGGCTAAGAGGTGGAGCACATGATTTTTATTGAAAAGGAAAAATGCAACGGGTGCCGGGCTTGCACGTGGGTTTGCCCACACGGAGTTTTGGCGATGAACTCCAGGACAGCGGTTGTTGCCCATGATGGGCGTTGTATCGAATGCGGCGCCTGTGAGCTGAATTGTTCCCAATGTGCGATTCGAGTGACCAAGGGCACGGGGTGTTTGCTCGTCATTATCAAGGAAGATATTCTCGGTCTCCATGAAAAAGAGTGTGGCTGCGACTGATATGAGCTGGACACCACACAAAGACAGAACGCGGAAAAAAATTGTCATCTAGGATTTTTGGGGCACTTGTCTAAATCATGGGTCATTTTGAACTGTCGTTTTCGAATATCGTTAGGGATTCGTAAACGCGCTTAATTAAGGAGGTGATTCATCGTGTCAATGAAAAAATCATCTATTGCCGTACAGATAGAAAAAGAACACCAATGCCTTAAGCGTGACATGGGAGAAATTCACCGGGAAGTCATGATGGATATCCGGAATGAGGATTTTCAGGACTGGCGCCTCGAGTTCATGTGGCGGCTGCGGGACTTCCGAAACCATCTTTTAAAACACTTCGATTTGGAAGAGGAAGGAGGCTTCATGAATGAAATTCTGACTGAAAAACCCGAGGCGATGGGACAGGTCAAGAGACTGGAAGCCGAGCACGATGACATCCTTGCTTCTTTGGATACCATTCTCCGCGATCTTAAAATCATGCAGAAGAAGGAAATCGAGAAGTTACAGGACATACGAAAGCGAGTCGTCACTTTGATTTCATCGATTCAGGCTCACGAGTCCGCAGAGAACGAGCTCATTCAGTCAGTGTATTACCGGGAATACGGTTACCCGTCGTAAGCGGCGCCATACAGCTTGGAATTCTAAAAATCCGTTGGGTTTTTCTATCCGTTGGAGATAAAATCAGATCCGTGACAATCCGTTTTATCCGTTTTATCCGCGTTCCATTCATTTGCGGTTGTTAAGTCCCGTGCTTTATACGGAGCTTCGCCGCGCTTGGAGTTATTCAGGCTAAGAAAATCAAGAGGAGATTGCCATGAACGTCAGTCAATTCGAGTCAATGAAACCCCAAAAGCTCAGTTTGGGTCCACGTCGTGCTGTGTACTTTAACATCGCAGATACGCTGCAGGACTCCGGCTTTCAATTGGGTCACAGCCAGATGAGTTTTTTTAAATCTATCGACATCGTGTATCGTACGCTGTGTGCTGTGCTGTTCAATTTTGTCCCAACGTCAGGTCATCCCGGCGGCAGCATCTCTTCGGGTAGAATTGTTGAATGTCTTCTTTATTCTACAATGGATTACAACTTCTCGAATCCCAACGCTGAAGATGCTGACGTTTTGGTTTATGCCGCCGGTCACAAGGCGATGGGACTGTACGCTATGTGGGCTTTGCGCAACGAAATGGTTCGCATCGGGCATCCGGACTTGCTGCCCGAAGAAGCCTCGCAGTTGCGTTTGGAGGATTTGCTTGGTTTCCGGCGTAATCCGACAAACGAGACGCCGCTCTATAAAAAGTATGACGCGAAGGCGCTCGATGGCCACCCCACCCCGGCTACTCCTTTTGTCCGCATTGCGACCGGGGCGAGCGGGGTAGGGGTGCCGGCTGCGCTCGGGTTGGCGTTTGGCGCTTTGGATGTGTTTGGCGAAAACGCCCCTAAAATTCACCTATTGGAGGGGGAGGGAGGCATGACCCCGGGGCGCGTCCATGAGGCCTTGTCCGCGGCGGGCTCGGCCAGACTTCACAATACGATTATGCACGTGGATTGGAATCAAGCCTCTATCGATTCAAACCACGTTTGCCGCGAAGGGAAGACCCCGGGCGACTATACGCAATGGGATCCGGTCGAGCTCTGTTATTGCCATGATTGGAATGTCATTTTCGTTCCGAACGGAAGCGACTTTGAACAGATTCTAGCCGCTCAGAAGTTGGCCTTGACTTTGACAACCGGACAGCCTACGGCCATTGTTTACCGCACGATCAAAGGCTGGAAATACGGAATCGAGGGCAAGTCTTCGCATGGCGCGGGTCATCCATACTGCAGCGAAGGCTACTATGCCGTCTGTGAAGAATTAGAAAACGATTTCAATGTAAGCGTGCCACGCTTTACCGGCGAGGCGACCCCTGAGCGGGTTGAAAAAACGTTCTACGAAACTCTGATGGCAGTCAGGCGCGCTTTGGAGAGTAAGAAGGACATCGCGCAGTTCGGGGCAGATGAAGTTGTGGCCGCCAAAGAAAACCTCAAACGTCGTTGTCGCCAGCATCGAGAAAGAGTCCCTGATCTGGCAAAATTGTACGAGCCTGACAACGGCATCGAAGCTGAACAGCCTCCGACAGAGATGCTCTTGAGCCCAGGCGACTCCGTGACCCTCAGAGCGGCGCTTGGCGATGTTCTGAATGTTCTCAACAAGAAGACGCACGGCGCACTTATTGGATCCGCTGCGGATTTACTCGGCTCCACGAGTCTTGCAAACTTGAACAACGGATTTGATCCAGGCTATTTTAATGCCATCTCCAATCCTCACTCGAGGTTGATCGCGGTCGGCGGTATTTGCGAGGACGCTATGGGGGCATTCATGAGCGGCCTGTCGAGCTTCGGACATCACATTGGAGCGACCTCCTCTTACGGCGCCTTTCTTGGTGCGCTGGAACATGTTGCAGCGCGGCTGCACGGTATCGGTCAGCAGGCAAACAGCGAAGCCCATCAACAACCGTACAAGACTTGGATTATGATCAACGCCCATACCGGGGTGAAAACCGGCGAGGACGGTCCTACTCACGCCGACCCGCAAGTATTGCAGCTCTTGCAAGAAAATTTCCCCCGCGGTGTGATGATCACGTTGACGCCTTGGGACCCGCAAGAGATCTGGCCGTTGATGGTGGCGGGATTGCAGGCGCGTCCGGCTATCCTCAGCCCATTTGTGACCCGGCCGCCGGACAAAGTCATCGACCGGGCGGAATACGGGCTGCCGCCTGCACATGCGGCTGTGAAAGGTATCTATCCAATCCGAAGGGCTGATCCTGCAGCCGGGCAGCAAAACGGAACTTTGGTGCTGCAAGGGAATGGCGTGGCGACCATTTTTGTACAGGAGGTACTGCCCAGACTCGACGAAAAGGGGCTGAATCTCAACGTGTTTTATGTCTCCAGCGCCGAGCTCTTCAACATGCTGTCTCCAGAAGAGCAGGAGGCGATCTTCCCCGAAGCTCTTAGTTACGAAGCCATGGGGATTACGGATTTCACCTTGCCAACCCTGTATCGATGGGTGCGCTCGAACGAAGGACTTCGCCGCACGCTGCATTCGTTTCGCGAGCATCACTATTTAGGCAGCGGCCAAGCTCACAAAGTCCTGCAACAGGCCGGAATCCATGCAGAAGGCCAGTTAGCTGCCATTCTCGATTATGCAAAGTTCATGGAAAACCGTTCTCACGACGGCTTTCGACCGCTCCGGTCACACGATTTTCCCAGCAGAGAGCACATGCTGTCCGATTTTAAAAAGATCGAGCTGACCTGTGTGAGCTGCGGCCAGGTCGTCGACCCGAAAGAATATTTTGCCGGCATCACCCTGCCGAATGACGCTTATTGCCTGGAGTGCGAATACAGAAGTCCTGAGATCTGCCCGTATTGTAAAGCGTATTGGCTCAATGCGAATTCAAGCGTGGAGTTTACCTGTCGGAAGTGTGCGGCTTAATAAGGTTAGGTTGTAGGAAAGTTTGACCACTTAATTGATGGTTTTAACTTGTTTTGCGCGCAATCCCGTAGATAAAGGTTTATGAGCTTCTGATACGGAATATCGGTTTCTTCGGCCAGCTTTTTGAAATACACAACCGTCTCGTTTGCAGTCCTTAGAAAGCGCTCTGTTTTAGCCAGTGGTTCCCGCCGCACGTGCCGGAACTCAAGGTCTGGTGCACATGCCCTGGAGATTCCGGTATGTCGAAACAGAGTCGCCTTTTTCGCCTTTGATAAATTTCCTTGATTTTAACCAATAGGTCTCTAAATTTAACCCACCACAAAAAAATCAATTCAACAATTTTAAACGGAGAACAATCCTATTTACGTTTGGGGCCTGCACATCCTCGACGCCATCCTGATCGTCCTTTATTTCATTGGTATTTTATGGATCGGCAAAAGGTTGCAAAAGCGTATGACCAGCGCTGACGAGTACTACCTCGCCGGGCGCCGGATGGGCAGAGTGTATCAATTCTTTTTGAACTTCGGGTCCTCCACCGACGCCTGGCATGCCACCGCTGTTTCCCGTGAAATCTACCGCCAGGGAATTGCCGGCATGTGGATTCAGTTCCTGGTGCTATTTCTGACGCCGTTTTATTGGTTTACCACTCTGCTGTTTCGCCGCGCCCGGTTGACAACCATCGGTGATTTTTTTACCGAACGTTTTCAGAGCACATTTCTCGGCGGGGCGTACGCTACTTTCATGATCATCGTTACCTTATTTGGTGTGGCGGTGGGGTACATCGTTTCCGCTAAAACATTTATGGCCCTGACTCCGAAACCTGAAACAGAATATACTGTCGAGGAGCGACTCAGCGTTGAGCTCTATGAGGAATATCGCGAGCTGCGCCGGCTTTATTCCGAAGACAAGCTGAATCCGGAGACGCGCCAACGCTACGAAGAGTTGAAAGGGTTAGATAGTCAGGGAAGGTTGCGTGCGTTCGTTTCCTATGTCAACCCGGTGATTTTCTATTTTATCTTCGGCGGTTTCGTCTGCATCTATGTCGTTTTGGGCGGTTTTGCGGCGGCGGCGATCACCGATACCCTGCAGGGCATTTTGCTGATTTTGTTTTCGTGTTTGCTGATTCCGTTTGGACTGGCAGCGGTGGGCGGATTCGAGGGGTTGCATGCCTCGGTGCCCGAGCACATGTTCTGGCTGTTCGGCGCCGGATCGTTGGGCGATTACGCTTGGTACACCATCGTCGCTATGGCTTTTGCGAATTTGGTGTCGATCGTGGCGGTGGTCAGCAACATGCAAACCAGCGGCTCGGCGAAAAACGAAGCCACCGCCCGCTTTGGCATGATCGCCGGCGTCATGTTCAAACGCCTGATGATGATCCTCTGGGCGCTGGCCGGGCTCATCGCGATCGCGTTGTTTTCGGGACAATTACATGACCCGGACTTAATCTGGGGGGTCATGACCAAACAATTGCTGAGTCCGGGCTTGATCGGCGTTATGATGGTCGGCGTGTTGGCCGCCAGCATGTCAACTCTCGACACGCAGTCGGTAGCGATGTCGGCATTGTTTGTCAATCAGGTGTACAAGCCGCTGGTTGCGGGGAAATCGCAGCGCCACTATCTGGCGACGGGACGCGTCATCATCGCCCTGCTGATTTTTGCGGGCATTGGCATGGCGGTTTACGTGACCAATTTGCTGGAATTGATCAAGTACATGATTTCGATTCCGGCTATTTTCGGAGCGGCGATTTGGCTGGGGTTTATCTGGCGGCGTCTGACGCGTTTGGCAGTGGCGATTCAGATTTGCGTCTCTTTCGCGGTCATCGTACTGATCCCGAACGTTTTTCAAACCTGGGAGAAAGCGCGCACCTCCCCGCTTTTTTTGCAGCAGACGATTGAACGGCGCATCGTGGTAAGGACTAAAGCCTTGAAAACGGACGTCGATCAGGGAGCCGCAAACAGGGTGGGGGAGCGCCTCGAAAAAACGCGGGTCTTGCCGGCGGCGGCGATTTATTACGATAGCATCGCGCGCCAGCATCCCGCCAATCCCGACTCGCCGTTAATCGGGTTCGGACGTTTTCATGCCGAGCTCTGGATTCTAAGCGGATTCGGCATCGATTTCAGCCATTTCACAAAGGCGCAGTTGATTGCCACGCGCTTCGCTTTTGACGCACTGTTTCCATTGCTGCTGCTGGTGGCGCTGAGTTATTTCACCAAACCGGTAGAGCAGAAAACTCTGGATCGCTTTTTTGCAAAAATTCACACGCCGGTGCAAGCCACCCCGGAATCGGACGCGCTCGCTATTGCGGAAAATGCCCGAGACCCGGCGCGCTTGGCTGCGAGCAAACTTTTTCCCAAAACCCAGTGGGAGCTGCACAAGCCTTTGAAACAGGATTACTGGGGATTCTTCGGAACCTGGGGGATGGTGGGTTTGGTAATTTTGTTGTTGTGGATGATCGTGAATGTGGGAGGTCATTAGCGATGACAACTTTTATTACTTCACCTTTTTGGGGCCCAAAGTCTGTTATCATCGGTTTAAAGAGGGTCTCCAAGCTTTTTGTGCACCGAACAAATGCAACAAAAAACTGAGGAATCGTCCAAAATCTTCTTGAAGGGGGGCAGCTTTGCATAGAAAAAAAGCCCTGAGCGCTGTCAGGCGCCCAGGGCTTTTTAATTTTAAACAAACAGAAAGAACTACCGGACCAATAGCATCTTTTTCGAGACCGCAAATCTATCCGCTTGCAGGCGTAAGAAGTAAATGCCGGCGGCGACTTGTTGGCCGCGATCATTCAACCCGTCCCATTGGATCGTATGCGATCCGGCTTGTCTGAGACCGCTGAACAGGGTGCGTATTTTCTGTCCCAGCAGGTTATAAACCTGCAGTTTGATTTCAGCGGTATTCGGAACTTGGTATTCGATGACCGTCTCCGGGTTGAACGGATTCGGATAATTTTGCGATAACCCGAAGTCATCGGGAACCAATCCGGTGCCGGGCTGCTCCTCAACATCCGTAAGAACATCACCCAAATCTATCGCAGGCAAGATAAAATCGATGCCGGTCTTCTGTCCCGGGCTGGTGACTGCAACCGTGGTCGCACCTGTGGGAACGGAATCAAAAAACGGTAAGAGAGCAGCAAAGGGGTCGCCGTCGCCGAGGAAGACGTCGAAAATGAGGGAGAGCAGATCTAATCTTGCTAAGTCGATTTCAATAATCTGATCGGGATACCAGAAGTCGGCGAATATTTGAGTGTCGAGTAGTGAGCCTAAGTCCGTTTGACCGGTTAAAATGCCCAAAATAAGCGTGAGGGGATCGCCCCCAAGTCCTAACTCCCCAGGCAGCGCCAGAAGCCGGAAAAATGAAAATGTTCTCACAAAGTAATCTCCGGAAACCAAGCCGGGAATAAAAAAATCGCCTGAATTCGGGTTGATCTCTCCGGTCGTGATATCAATTCCGCTCAACCCAGCCGAAATTGCATGTCCGGTCGTATCATACGCGATGACAACCACGCCCGCTAAGGGATTTCCTTTGTCATCAGAAATCCTTCCGGAGATGATTCCCTCGCCCACGGCCAAAGTGATGTCGGCCGTGCTGGTGGCGCCAAAGGTCACGTTGACAGGGGCTGAGTTCGCATGGTCAAAAGTGGTCCCGCCTCCGTGGTAGGTTGCCGCAAGTCCTTGAGCGGCGGGCATCGCGACAATATTGTACACGCCCTGAGTTAAACCGGTAATGGTAAATTCATGGGTTAAAGAGTCTGCATCCATTCCGCCAGCGAGCTCACCCGTGGTTCGGTCATAGGCGAGAACCGTAATCTCGAGGTCCGGATCGACGCTGGCAAATGTTGTGTTGCTGCCTGCCGCGGGTACGGTCACGACTCCGGAGATGGCTCCGGCGCGCAGCATCGTAAAATTGATGTCTGGCGTCGTACCGGGGGGGGTAACCGTCACGGGATCAGCGGTTGCAAAATCTTTAAGATTGTAGAACTGCGGTAAGTAAGCAATATCTGGGCTGCTGACAGTCCCAAGCAGTTTGTAGTTGCCTTGCGGCAGCGGTCGAATTTCGTAGGTGGTCGCAAGGGTGTCGAAATCCAAAGCAAGCTCCGGCAGGCCGGTGTCGGCATTGAAAGCGACGACTGTGCCTTCTCCCTGAACCGGCGAGCCATCGGTCAGCTCGGTAAAGCTGCCGCTAATCCCCCCGGCCAGATCGAGCACAAAATCGATTCCCGAGGTGGTATCCGGCTCACTGACAGGGATACGTTCAGCTTCATCAAAGCGGAAAATGTGTTGCACATCACCGGAGTATTCATCCACAACCAGGCCGGCGTGTTTACCGAGTTTGCCGTCAATGAGCGCCAGAAGATCAGGATTAATAAAAGATATCGTCCGCAAAATGTAGTCGCCCGAAGAGAAACCACTGAGCGTATAATCCCCTTGCGTATCGGAGAACCCCATGCTGATGTCGATAGCTTCGGTGAAAAACGCACTCGGATTTTCCAAGTCTAATTTGGCTGCGATGAGAAACATCGAGTCAAGCGGAGCGCCTGTTTCATCGCTAATATGGCCGCTTATGGCGCCACCCGGTTCGAGACTGAAATCAATGTCCGCAAGGGTTTGAGATGCAGTAAGAGTTAAGGTTGTTGCCAGATCCGGTGTTGCGGCATTGTCATAGTATTCGCCGCGCAGGGGTATCGCTTCGATTGTGATACCGAAACCGATGTCGAGTGAAATATTGAGATAAGAGTCCGCATAAACGATGAAATCGCCGGCGGCCAAGCTATCCACACTGTAATTGCCGGTACCAACTTCGGAGAGAGCTAAGCCGGCTGACGACGTGTCCGCCATATCGAAGGCAAAAATAAAAGCTAATGTCAAAGGAGCGCCGCCAGGCCCGGTGACGGTTCCCGTGATGCTGGCGTCATCAATTCTGAGGCCCCCGTCCTTTTGCAAACGACCGTCAAAACCGGTCTTCACGTCTGTTGTAAAATCGAAGTGCATGTCGGCAACTTCACGATCGTGCGCCACGGAAACCCGCTCAGATATTTTCCACGTATTTCGGAAGCTTCGGCGGGCGACAACGTAGTAATCTCCCCCGGGTAGATCCGTGAGGGCATATCTGCCGGACGACTCAACGCCGGCAACGTTCGCTAAAAATCCATAACGGTCGAACGCGAAGACTTCAATGGGGTCGCTCGAGGAATTCTGGTCATCGCTTGTTAAAATTCCAGAAATTCCACTGCTGGCCCTGTTCCCCAACAGCGCTTTTCTTTGACTCAAAAACGACTGCAGGATGTCTTCAGTTCTGTGACCGTTCCTTTCCGCTTTATCAAGCGCTTCGAGAAAAGCCCCGATTTTCTTGCTAACCGGGTACTGTCGTATTCTGTCTCGAACCACTTCATTCTGGCGCATTCCTTCTAATTTGGCCTGAATTCGATTCAAAAACTCGCGCTGTAACTTAACAAGCTCGAGCTTGTCATTGAGAGTGTTATCTCCAAATTGTGAGTTCGCCAGCGGCTGTTTCAGGTTTTTCTGTCCGATAGCTGCGGAATTCATCACACAGCAAAGAACACATGTTAAAGTCAATAAAGTTAATGACCTTCCAATAAAACTATCGCGAATAGACATACAACCTCCCAATCATTTAGGATTAGATTCAGTGGATTACAATAGTTTGCTATATAGGTGTTTCGGTCTCTATTAAAAGGATAGTTTAACTGAAGAAAAGGTAATAAGTATTTACAAGATTGTCAAGAAATAGATATTAAAATTTAGTAAGATAATCCAGCAAAGCTTTGCCTCTTTTGTCGGGGTGAGAAATCTTGTAAATGCCCATGCTTGGAATTTTAAAAATCCGTTGGGTTTTTCTATCAGTTGCAGATAAGCCCGGCGTGACGCCTTAGCGAAGAGCTTTATGTCGTGCATTTTTTGAGTTTGACAACATGACTAATCCTTGTGAACCAGTCGATAAGCTCCTAACCCGGACTTGTCTAAAAATACAAACCGGCGATCGATTTCAGTGTAATACCAAAATTCATACGGATTGGAATCGATGTCAACATTGCGTCGGCGGATATCGGAAGGTTTACCATATAGAATATAAATTTTGCCGCGATCGGTCTGCCATCCCGGACGCCCTTCGGCGGCGATTGAAAAATAGCGCATGGTGAATTCTACTCGTTTGTGAAATTCTTCTCTGAGTTCATTTTCCGGTGTCGCCGGGGTTGGGTCGCGCTGGCGCCAAAACTCCGCGATAAGCTCTTTGCGCGCCTCTGGAGAAGCGCTGACGAACCGCTTGTACTCCTTGGCTGTGGCGACATACTTTAAAGCATTCAAATAGGCTTGTGAGGGGAATCCATCCTGATCTGTCGCTTTCTCTTCAGCATACTGGATGATAAACTGCTGTTTCATACGGACAAGATGATTGTTACAACGCGCCTCCACAATGAAATAGAATAATCCGGACGTGTGCAGGAGTTTTCGAATCGGGATGGCTTTTTGATATTTTCTGACTTTGGGAGGAATGGCGATGCTCTCGCTGTAAACCTCACGAGCGAAACTATCTTGAAGACGAACGGTGACTTGCAATGAATCGCGACGCGTATGATAGACCTCAAAATAGCCGAAAAATCCGGTGGAAGGATCTTCAAAAGTCCGGTTCAAGTTTGGAGTAATTTCAACGTTGCGACCGCGATCGAGCACAATGGAATCTGCAAAAATGACGTCGCTAAGTGAAATTTCGGGCGTCTCGAGATCCCTCACTTCAATATCACGTTCACGTCTCAAATGACGTTTGGTATCCAGATCGGTCAACTCAATCATGAGTTCGTACGCGCCTGGAGGAAGATCAAAATGGAACTGATGCTCAATCACCAAATGCCTGGAATTGGTTTCGTCGTAAGAGTGTGTCGAGACTTTCTTTTTCAGGCCCCTTCCATCCCGGTATCTGCCATGGGCGTCGAATATCTCAACGAGAACTTCATATTGTGCAAGGAAGTTGTCGCCGTTGCGCCGGAACTGGAGAATATCGTTAACAAACGCCAAATAGACTTGCAACCGGGAATGTTCTGGTTCCGGAGAAGTGAACACAAAAGCATCGTAGATGAAAAGCGGTTTGCCAAAGATGTGGGTATAGCTGGTTGTATCCGGCGAAGACGTGGACCTTTGGCCGTTGAAAAATGAAGTGCATACCAGGATGAAGCAAAGCGTGAAGTTCGTCAATCTTTTTTTATCATGCATAAGCGGGGTGTCTGTCCTAAAAGTGCAAAGTTATAAAAATTATCGGCTGTTTCAAAGCAAAACTTTTGAAAAACTGTGTGAGCTAAAAACGAAAACACGCGGGTCGTCCCGTAAAGCCTGTTAAAATGCCTTGATTTAATAATAATTCTTTTGTAATTTTACCTTTTTGGCAAATGAACCCCAAATAGGAGTCGAGATCAACAAGCGTGTTTAAGAAATTTCCATTTCGATATCTCCTTATTTTCCTGGTTTTGCTTTCTGTTGCCTGGATATCTTCTGCGCTTATTCACGCGGCTTCCGGCCACAAACCTTACGACTTCAGTCTGGTTCGGCACGCTTACCAGTCTATAACGGCGAGCGAAGCTCAAATCCACGTGAACCTCTTAGCCTCTGACAATTTGGAAGGTCGTGAAACCGGCAAAGCCGGACAATGGTTAGCAGCGAAATATATCGCGAACGCCTATCTGAATTACGGCCTAAAAGCGGTTGGCGAAAAACACAGATTTTATCAAAACTTTCAAATCGAACTCCGGGATTTACAGCAGGCGACTCTCACACTGAAACAGAGACGAACAACGGCACGCGATGAAATCCATTTTTTTATCAAGGAAGACTTTGTTCCGTTCGATTTTACTGGTGAAAATAACGTGATGGCAGGAGTTGTGTTTGCCGGTTTCGGGATTACCGCTCCTGAACTTCATTACGATGATTACGAAGATATCGATGTGACCGGTAAAGTTGTGCTGGTTTTTCGGCATGAGCCGCAAGAACACAATCCCAAAAGTATCTTTAGAGGGACGAAGCTCACAAAGCATGCCTACTTTGAAGAGAAGGTGAAAAATGCCATTGCCCATGGCGCTATTGGACTATTGTTGGTTACGGACCCGGCAGGTAAGCACGACTCAGCATTTCCTCCTTTTTCATGGCCCTCTATAAAGTCGAGGAGAAGCGGATCCGAGCGTTGGAAGCTGCAAATCCATGAGAAACTGTCGGCATTTCCCTCCGCTTGGATCAGTCCTGAATGCGCTGCTACCATTCTTGCACCCTCTCACAGATCGCTGCGAGACGTGCAAAAAAACATTGATGCAACGCTGCGCCCGGAAAGCTTTGTTATTGAAGATACCAGGGTCTGCTTGACGATAAAGCTAAAAAAAGAGATCCGCAGAACTCAAAATGTGGTCGGCCTCATTGAAGGAAGCCATCCCGGATTAAAGAATGAGGTGGTTGTTGTGGGCGCACATTACGATCATATCGGTATCATCAACGGGAAGATTCACAACGGCGCCGACGATAATGCATCCGGAACAGCGGGTCTGCTGGAAATCGCCGAAGCATTCACCGAGCTTCCGACACGGCCCAAAAGAAGCGTGCTCTTTATCGCCTTTTCTGCTGAGGAGCTGGGATTGTTAGGGTCCGAATTTTACGTCAAAAACCCGATTTTCGCTCTGAAAAATACTGTGGCGATGATTAATATGGATATGATTGGCCGTAACACGGCGAACGAAGTTTCTGTCATCGGCTCTAACCGAAGCCCTGAAATCCACGAAATTAACGAGCGTGCGAATCAAGAAATTGGGTTGGAATTAAAATATAACGGGGAACACTTTTTTAGCAGAAGCGACCAGGCAAATTTCGCAAAACATCATATTCCTGTTATTTTTTATAATACCGGGGTTCACCGTGATTATCATGCTGCGGGCGACTTGTCACAAAAAATCGACGCCCAAAAGTTATCGAGAATCGCCAGTTTAGCCTTCTTGGTAGTTTGGCAAATCGCACAGGACAACGAAAAGCCTACCTATCGTCCTTTCAAAATTCATCGATTCTAATCGACTTCATAACGCAACAAGCTTGACATTATTTTAAACATCGCTTATATTCTTCAAATCTGGAGCGACCTATGTTGATACGCCTAAACTTAAGCACTTGGAATATCGAATTTGTCGCTGCACTCTTTATCGTGGGATTACTCGTACTCCTTGCCGGTGGACATTTTCTTGTACATGGCAGCTCCCGTATAGCTCGAATTTTAGGAATCCACCCCATCGTAGTTGGACTCACGATTGTTGCCTTGGGCACGTCAATGCCGGAATTTGTTGTCAGCTTGTTGGCCGCACTTAAAAACAAAACCGACGTTGCCTTGGGTAACGTTGTGGGTTCTAATATCAGCAATATGGCGTTAATTTTGGGATTGGCTGCAACAGTACGTCCGATCATCATTAAGCGTCGTATTTTGAAGTTCGAGATGCCTCTTGTATTAGGCGTCAGTTTACTTTTTTGGCTCCTCTGCTCCAACGGCTATCTCAGTCGTATCGACGGCATGATACTCACTTTTGGGTTTTTCGTTTATCTTTTTGTTGTTCTTAAAAATTCGAGACAAAAAACGCCAACAATGAACGGGGATTTCTTCGAAAAGCGCTCGTTACGCTCCCATCTTTTTGTCTATGCGTTTTATATTCTGATCGGCATAGGGGGGCTGACATTAGGAGCGGCTTGGATAGTGGATTCAGCCTCGGAATTCAGTTTTCGATACGGAGTCCCGGAGCTCATTTTAGGATTGACAATCGTCGCAATCGGCACGTCTTTACCGGAATTGGCGACGTCGCTTGTGGCGGCGGTCAGGAACGAAGGCGATCTCAGTATCGGGAACATTCTCGGCTCCAACATTTTCAATATGTTGGCGATTGCGGGTCCAACTGCGACGATTCATCCGCTGGCGGTTACACCGGAGCTGGTAACGATACATTTGCCGATCATGACCGCTCTGACGCTCCTATTATTTCCTCTGTTGCGAACGGGTTTTAACCTGAGTCGCCTCGAAGGATTTTTTCTCCTGCTCTGTTACGTTGGTATTTTTTTCGTGTGGGCTTTTTATGGTAAGGAGGTGGTGAATTGAATCGTCAGGAAGCTTGGGAATTGGTGACCGAGACCACGCAATCCGACACTTTGCGCAAACACATGCTGGCGGTTGAAGCTGCCATGCGTTTTTATGCGCGACATTTTGGCGAGGATGAAGAGAAGTGGGGCGTCGTCGGTCTGTTACACGATTTCGATTACGAACAGCATCCGTCACAAGAAGAACATCCCTTTGTCGGTGTTCAAATTCTCAAAAAGAAGGGCTGTCCCGAAGAAATCACCCGGGCTATCCTCTCGCATGCGGATTATTCCGGAGTCACACCGGAAAGCAACATGGAAAAGGCCCTGTTTGCCGTAGACGAGCTTACCGGCTTTATCGTCGCGGTTGCGTTGATGCGTCCTTCGAAAAGTTTGATGGACTTAAAAGTCAAGTCGGTCAAAAAAAAGATGAAAGTCAAAGGTTTTGCCCGTAACGTAAAACGGGAAGACATCGAAAAAGGCGCGGAGCTGTTGCGCCTGACTTTAGACGAGCATATAGACAACGTTATCTCAGCTATGCGATTCATTGCTGATGAATTGGATTTGAAATAGCCTGTATTATTCATGAACTGTATTGACCATTTGACTGCTAACAGGCCGGAAGCTATTAAAAAACAGTGGATTGTTGGATTCATGGATTGCTGGAGTCTTGGAGGAAGGTTGCCACCAATCCAACAATCCTTTATTCCATCACTCCGCGAGCCTAATGGCATAAATGTCAATATGTTGTACAAGCACATATTGTCCTGTTTGTGAATTATTCAGGAAAGATGATTTCAGGATAAAACCGAACGAAAATGAAGTCCCCTACCAAACTCCGCGCCGGTATTATCGGACTGGCGCTGACGTTCTATCTGGTCTTGCAGATATTGGCGCAATTCCCGGAATTTGTTGAAAGATATTATTCCAACGGCCTTTATCCGGTACTAACCTGGATCATGACGAATATCACCGCACGCTTCCATTTTTCTCTTTCCGAGTTTATGCTTTGGTTCGTCATCTTAATCGGGATTCCGTTTATCATCCACAGAATTCGGAAAAAAAGTCTGACAGCAGGCCGCGTCGTTCTCAATCTCATCACCACTGTTGCCGTGGTGTATGTTTGGTTCTACCTGTTTTGGGGATTGAACTATTACCGCCAGCCCTTAAAATCGAAACTCCGGTTAGATGAAGTGAGCTTGTCGATTGGCGCCTTTGATTCAACACTCACTCAGATCATCAAGAAATGTAACAATTTGAGTTTTTCCTACTCGATATTGGAGATCGAACAGATTATCGCTGAAATCGATTCCTCTTATGATTCGGCATTCGATACTCTGCGGTTAAAAAAGATACCAAGTCAGCAAAGATTAAAATCGTTCGCTTTTAACTGGATGCTGAACAAAACCATGACCAGCGGCTGGTTCAGCCCCTGGTTTCATGAAGTACACACGAATTCCGATCTGCTTATCTTTGAGCTGCCTTTTGTGATTGCACATGAAAAAGCGCATCAAAAAGGATTTACCAGCGAAACCGAAGCGAACTTTATTGCATTTCTGGTCTGTACAAACTCCGATGATCCGCTCTGTCAATACAGTGGTTACTTTCATACGCTCAATCTCTTTATTCTCAGGCTTGGCGCTGATCAAGAAAGGATGGCCTTTTTTGATGATAAGCTGAATCAGGGCGTTCGTTTTAATCGAGAAGAAATCCGACAACGCTGGCTGAGACACGCCGGGTTGATTTCGAAGTTATCACGGAAAGGGTACGACCTCTATCTGAAATCAAATAATGTGAAAGAAGGTATCGATAGTTACGCTATGATGGTGGATTATGTTGTAAGATTTAATGAGCAACAGAAGTGGCTTATGGGAAAATGATAACCTGAATAAATTTAAAATTATGACGGTCCTGTCATTCCGAACCCGTTTTTCAGGGTGAGGAATCTGACGGTGTCAGGATTTCGCCTTCAAAACTCAGTTCATGATATCAGATTCCGTACTCGAAATATACGATAGCGGGCAGTGCGCTGCAACAGCTTGAGAGCATTCTTGCGCAGCTTTACAATACCGTTTGGTTTTTGTATATTCCCCTCAGAAAGGTTGAGGGAAACCTGAGGAATTGAGACGGTGCATTTACCAGATCAGATATTAGAAAGTCTATTCGAGCTCGCCGCACTTCTTGGTCAACAAAACGATTATGAGGAAATCCTCCGGCTAACCTCGCAAAAGGCGGCCAGTTTTCTGAACGCGGAAACAGCGATCATTATGATGATCAATCCTCGCACGCGACAAACGATAAAAACCTTCTTCAAGAAAGAGCACGGAGTTGATCCGGGGAAATACAACACGGTGCAGACTTTCGTCAGTGGATGGGTTATCAAGAATAATCAACCATTCGAGAGCCCTGATATAAGAACCGATGGCCGCTTCGCAAAAAACCTATTCAAGAGCATTCCTTCGACATCGGTTCTCGCCCTTTGACGCCTATCTTTCTTACTTGGAGAAGCTTGCCATTGTCGTGGCGCCCTATTTGCGTAATGTGCAAATAATCCAACAGTACTTTGAGGCAGCTCTCCCTGGGGCTGCTCTTTTAAAAAAGTATCAGACTATCGGGCTGCTTGGCAAGAGCAAGAAGTTCATTGAGTTACTAAAGGCCACTGAAGCTGCAGCACGCTGCGACGTGCGCGTTTTGCTGGAAGGTCAGAGCGGCACTGGCAAGGAGCTCATAGCGCGAGCTATCCACCAATTCAGCTCACGCAGCGATCACGTATTTGTGACTATCGATTGCGGTGCGATTCCCCCCGCTTTGATTGAAAGCGAATCAAATTGAGGACAAAGAAGCAATTCGAATCCTACTCAACCGGTACAAAGCAAGTATTGAAAGTGGTGACATGCAGGAACTAAAAAGTCTGTTTATAAAGAAAAACAGCCTTGAAAGATATTTAGCAGATACGTGGAGTGGGTT
>JBHHWX010000060.1:0-18052 GCA_046756745.1 bacterium
TAAAATAGAATTATTCTGCCATAGTTTGGCCCACAAAACTTTGCTAAAAAAACACAATGTTGCAGATGTGTAGTACAGATTTACACGGATAAAATGAGTAAAGAATGTGAAACAGTACAGAACATGTCTTGCTTTTTTAAAAAGAGTTTTTGGAAAAACAGAAAGACATTAATTTCAAAAAGGCTCTGTTTTTTATCCGTGTTTAATCCGTGTCAATCCGTGGCTAAATTTGCGGCTTGCCGCGCTAGGGATATGGCCGTCTTTGCGAGGCGTTTTTTGCCGAAGCAATCTCACGCCTGCTTAATCAGGAGATTGCTTCGCTGAGAAACGCTCGCAAAGACAGCAAAAATTATGCTTCGCGGGCTACCTTAATTATGTAGAATCAATAAACTAAGGAGACTTGACTATGGGAAACTTAGCCGCTTTCAATTTCAAACAGTGGATCGACGAACATCGTCATTTGCTGAAACCGCCGGTGGGCAATAAATGCGTCTACGACGACGCGCAGGACTTCATCGTCATGGTGGTTGGCGGACCGAACAAACGCAAGGACTACCACTACAACGAAGGCGAGGAGTTCTTCTTTCAGATTGAAGGCGATATCGTGGTGAAGACCATTCAAGACGGCAAGAACGTAGACATTCCGATCAAAGAAGGCGAAATCTTTCTGCTGCCTCCGAAAGTACCGCATTCCCCGCAGCGTCCCGAAAACACGGTTGGCCTGGTAATCGAGCGCACCCGCAGCGCCGCGGAGAACGACGGCTGCATGTGGTTTTGCGAAAACTGCGGCGAGAAGATTTACGATGAATATTTCCATTTAGACAAGCCGTCGGATATCGTCAATAAGCTGCGCGGGGTGATGGAAAAATTCCACGGCTCAGAGGAATTGCGGAAGTGCAAGAATTGCGGATCGGTTATGGAGGCGCCGACTAAGAAGTAAATAAAAAGACACTTCGAAATGGTTCTCGGGTAGAAAAATCCGTTGGATTTTTGTAATCCATAAGCTTATATTATAATTCACTCAAGTTTCAAATCATTATTTTTGTTGCTCGATTTTACTGGACAGATGACAGAAAGATGGCGGACAGAAAAATTTTTGTCTGGCTTTTGGGGGACTTTATCTCCTCAGCGATAACTTCACTGGCCTGAGCCATAAAATATTTTTTTGTCTTTCATTTTTGATGCAAAGGAGTGGTTAGAGCATTACTATCAGCGTACCAAGAATCTCATTTTGGATGAGCAGTTTGAAAGAAACGTTAAGTTGGCTTCTTAAGGAAAAACCGGGACTCCTCGCAAAGACTGGAGTCAGGTAAGTGTTTCCTGAAAACTTGCAACGACCAACAGAGGTCGCTTTCTCCCGAAGAAACCAGGCATTTGACTGATGCGAGCGAGCCATTTGCGCTATTTGAGTCCCTCTCGTTCCAAACTTTGTTTTAGAACGCCATGACCGGGGGAATCCCCATGGCCCCTTTGGAAAATTTGGGAAAGGGGGGAAATAGGGGTCGGAGTTCTTTTTTATGACAAAGAGTAATATGAACGAAATACTAAAAATCGACATCCACACCCACATCCTGCCAAAAAACTGGCCGAGTCTCAAAGACCGGTACGGCTATGGCGGCTTCATCTATCTCGAGCACCACGGTCCCGGCTGCGCCCGCATGCTGCGGGATGACGGCTACTTCTTCCGTGAGATTGAGAGCAATTGCTGGGATGCGGAAACTCGCATCCGCGAATGCGATGAGCACGGCGTGGCTGTCCAAGTGCTCTCCACCGTGCCGGTCATGTTCAGCTACTGGGCCATGCCGGAGCACACCCTGGATTTGGCCAAGCTGCTAAACGATCACATCGCGGAAGTCGTCGCCGAACATCCGAAACGATTCATAGGTTTGGGGACGCTGCCCATGCAGGTGCCGGATTTGGCCGTCAAAGAGCTCGAACGCTGCGTCAAAGAGCTCGGACTGCCCGGCATCGAAATCGGCTCACACATCAATAACTGGAATTTAAACGACCCGGAGCTGTTTTCCGTATTTCAAGCGGCAGAGGAGCTGGGCGCGGCGATTTTTGTACACCCCTGGGATATGATGGGCAAAGACAACATGCCGGATTACTGGCTGCCCTGGCTGGTAGGAATGCCGGCCGAGAGCAGCCTGGCCATCTGCTCGATGATTTTCGGAGGGATCTTCGAGCGCCTGCCGAAGCTGCGCGTGGCGTTCGCCCATGGCGGCGGCTCGTTCCCGGCCACTATCGGCCGCATCGAACACGGCTTCAAGGTGAGGCCGGACTTGTGCGCGGTGGACAACGACGTTAATCCGCGGGACTACCTCGGGCGCTTCTACCTGGATTCGCTGGTGCACGACCCCAACGTTCTGAATTATTTAATCGATTTAGTCGGCGCCGATAAAATCGCCCTCGGCTCCGACTACCCGTTTCCCTTGGGCGAGCTGATTCCCGGCCAGTTGATCGAATCCATGCCGAATTTGACGGATGCCGTCAAAGAAAAGCTGTTGAGCGGCGCGGCGCTCGATTGGTTAGGACTGCCAAAAAGCCCATTCCTGCTATGAAAGCCGAGTTCAAAATCGCATCCCGCTCCTATTTTATCGATCTCGACAAACCGCTCGACATCTCCATTCCTTTGATTTTTAACGGGGCGCAGCCCAACACCTACGACGTGCCTGCGGCCACAGCAAGCGCGTACGAAGACGACCATTTCATCGGCGACACCCGCAGGGGCGGAGGCTGCAACTTCGAGGAGGTCAAAATCATTCCCCACTGCAACGGCACACACACCGAATGCGTGGGCCACATTTCGTTCGAGCGCATTTCCATTCATACGATCTTGAAAGCGAGTTTTATCCCATCGACGCTGGTCACAGTGCAGCCGTCGAACGCAGCCGATACTGCCGACATCTATATACCGGAAAAAAGCGCCGCAGATGCCCTGCTCACCGCTGCCGCGCTCGAACCAGCGCTGCACAACGTCGCACGGGAATTTTTGCACGGCTTGATCATCCGCACGCTTCCGAACCAGGTCACGAAGATGTCGCGGAATTATACACAGGCGCCTCCCCCCTACTTCAGCATGCAAGCGATGAACTACATCCGAACGTTAGGCGTGCGGCATTTGCTGGTGGACCTCCCCTCCGTCGACCGCCTGTTCGATGAAGGCGAGCTGACGGCGCACCATATCTTCTGGGACGTACCGCCGGCAAGCCATGAGATTGATCCGGCGAACTGTTCGCAGAATACCATCACAGAAATGATTTATGTCCCGGACGAAATAGAAGACGGCCGCTATTTGTTAAATCTACAAATTGCCAATTTCGTTGCTGACGCCGCACCGAGTCGTCCGGCGCTTTATGAAACATTGTAACGACACCACAAATCGGTATGACACCATGCACATTCACATTGAGTTAAGAGGATTATTGGATTGATGGATTAATGGATTTTGTGACCGTTTTTTCATCGATCCATTAATCCATCAATCCATTGTTCCGCTTTCATAATGCGACTTTGACCTTTAAAAAGTTACATTTTTGTGAAAGACTTTACTTTTGATACTATAGAAGGTAACCTTCTGGGAGAAGGTCACCGTCGAGTAGGAGAGGAGTGAACATGATACGAAAATCCAAAACCGTGATTCTAAGCCTCGTGCTGAGCTCGTTTTTCATGAGCGGTTGCTACACGAAAAAGACGTCAATAGATTCTGCCGAGCACGAATCCGCCAATCTTCTGAGAACGGTGAAAGGTCTCATGCAAGTCCGTCCAGGCGGGCCGCTCGAGGAGACCGAAGTCAAAGTGCACACGGTTCCCGATGATCTGCCGTTAGTTTCTGCAGAAGCGGCGACGTTAAACGACGACGATCTGGTACTCGGCGTGGTCGCCGACGGCGCCCCGGTCGCCTACCCCATTCGCTACCTGGCGATGTTTGAAGTGGTGGACAGCCAAGCCGGGAAGCTGCCGGTGGCGCCAACCTGGTGACCGATTACCGGCTCCGGCGTCGTGTACGCCCGCAACACAAGCAAACAAACTCTGACCTTCGACTTTGCAGAAGGACTGGTTAAGAATAACTTGCTGATTGTCGATCGCGAGACCAACAGCATTTGGTCGCAATTGGACAGCAAAGCCATCAGCGGTCCGCTTAAAAACACTCCGCTGAAAATCGTGCCTTCGATTCAGACCACCTGGCAGCATTGGCGCAGCATGCATCCGAACACGCAGGTCCTGATGGTGCGGAACAGCGACGGCCGGCAGTACCTTTACCGCAACTGGACGCCCGGGTTGCCGAGACCGAAGACACGCCCTAAAAAACACGACACTTCCAATTTGGGACTGGGTCTGGTGGTAAACGGTCAGGCGAGGTACTTCCCATTGCAGGAGCTCGACCGGGTGACCGTTCCTTTGAGTATAGATATGGCCGGACGGCGCGTCACCATCCATTACAAACGGGACGCATTTACCGCCTGGGCAGAGGACGCCGATGGCAAGCTGCTGACCGGGGTGCTGGCTTATGAAAACGGCTGGCTGGATTTCTTTCCAAATTCTGAAATTTTTACAGTTGAAAGCTCAAATAGATAAATTCACGAATGAGAAATGCCCGCAAAACACACGAAAGACGCGAAAATATTCCAAGAGCGAGGAAGGCGCAACCAAAGCTAAGACAGAAAAATGAAAGACAAAAAAAATAGTTTATGGCTCACGCCAGTGAAGGTAGTCGCTAAGGAGATAAAATCCCCAACGCGAGACAATATTTTTCTGCCATCCATCTTTCTGTCATCTAAATTTTTGATGGCCAACGGCAAGCAAATACGATTTGGTGAGAATTCAGTTCAAAAATTAGCAGGCAGAATGATTTTTGCCAGAATAATACAAGGCAAAATTATGTTATGGCAAAATGATTTAAAATCTAAGCTAAGGAAAATCGTTTTGAAGTTGATTCTATCATGGTTAATATAGCTCCCTTGGTCTTGGCCGAAAAGTCCATAATCACTTCCCGAAGGCGTCTCGCCGAGGGTTTCTTGGGCACAGAGTCGAAGTAAAACTCGCTCGGCGGGGACGCCTTCGCTAAGAAAATAGTCTTTTCGGCCAAGCTCCTCGAGCATCGCCTTTAACGACGCCAACCGAATCAACTGGCAAAGAAACGAAAGAAATCTTGATCCGAGATGGTTTTGACTTCGACGCTATGAGTTATCGACCTAGATTTTGCATCAATCGTTTTGCCATAAAATTATTTTGCCGTATAATGATTCTTCCATAGTTTTGCCCAAAATCGTTTTGCCTTTTTGGGGACGATGCTTTAACAAAATCCGTGTTTACCCGCGTGACGAATATATTTTTCACGCATCATTGTTTAACAAAATATAGATTAGCACAATGACCCTTTATCGCACAGATCGCGCGTATGCCGAACAAATGGATGCTGACGATCCGTTGGCCTCGTATCGCAATAAATTTTACATTCCTAAGACCAAGAAAGGCGACACCTGTCTTTATTTCTGCGGCAACTCGTTAGGACTGCAGCCGAAGTCGGCGAGAGCGTATGTGGAGCAGGAATTGCAGGATTGGGCTGAACTCGGCGTCGAAGGCCATTTTCATGCGAAGCATCCGTGGCTGCCGTACCATGAATTTCTGACCGAGCAAACCTCTCGCTTAGTTGGCGCCAAACCCATCGAAGTCGTGGTGATGAACTCGCTTACGGTCAATCTGCATCTAATGCTGGTTTCGTTTTACCGACCCACCCCGGAGCGGCACAAGATCGTCATCGAAGCCAACGCCTTTCCTTCCGACCAGTACGCGGTGAAATCACACATCCAATTTCATGGCTTCGACCCGCAGACCTCCTTAATCGAGGTGGCGCCACGTCCCGGAGAAGCCGCGATTCGCACGGAAGATATCTTGGCGCGGCTCGAAAAGGAGGGGGACAGCATTGCACTGATTTTGCTCGGCGGTATCAATTACTACACCGGACAGGCGTTTGAGATGGACAAAATTACGCCGGCCGGACACGAACACGGCTGTGTGGTCGGCTTCGATCTGGCGCACGCCACCGGGAATTTAATGCTGAACCTGCACGACTGGGACGTGGATTTCGCGGTCTGGTGCTCGTACAAATACTTAAACGCCGGGCCGGGCAGTCTCGCCGGATGCTTCGTGCACGAACGCTTTGCCAACCACCCGGACTTGCCGCGCTTTGCCGGTTGGTGGGGACAGAATAAACAAACCCGCTTTCTGATGCAGCCGGATTTCGATCCCATTCCCGGGGCCGAAGGCTGGCAGATCAGCAATCCCCCGATTCTATCCATGGCAGCCCTGCTCGCCTCAATGGACATATTCGACGAAACCGGCATGTCCGCCCTGCGTCAAAAAAGCGAACGCCTCACAGGCTACTTGGAATTTCTTCTCGAACAGCTTGGCGACGAACGCATTTCCATCATCACGCCGAAAGAGCCGATCCAGCGCGGCTGCCAGCTTTCCATCCGAGTGACGGAAAACGGCAAAGCTTTGCACGAAAAACTGCAAGCGCACGGAATCGTCTGCGACTGGCGCGAACCGGACGTCATCCGGGTGGCGCCGGCGCCGTTGTATAACCGGTTTGCGGAGGTGTTTGAGTTTGTGAAGGTTTTGAAAGAACTGAGTAGGGATTTAGCCATGTGAACGAGACTGCAAAATCCGCCCACAGAAATAGAAATCTCACAGAAATAAAACATCACATTTGGTTTAGTACCTGCGCTGATTTACTCTTTAGCTTCCCGTCTCCCCAGGTATTAATTTATACCCTGATGCATTATAACATCTGTTTTTCAGTTTTAATCTGCGGCAATCAGAGGCAATCCGCGTCTAAAATACAGCGGCTGAACTGTTACGAATAAACGAATAAACTCTGCGTTAAATACGAATTCTAATTCATGAATTATTCAGGTGAAATTAATTTAATTAATTGAATTAAAACAAATAATTCATAAATTAAGTACCGTTATCAACAATTTTGAAAAAACTTGATTTTTGGATTTAGAACAATGGCAAAAAAGAAAAAAAAGCAAAAAAAGCAAAAGGCAAACATTCTGCACATGCCGCTTTCTCCGAAACAGTATATCCGAACAAAAGGGCGTCAGCTTCCCATTTTCGAATGTTTGATTACTGAGGAATGGGAAGAAGCAGGCTTTGCAAATATTGTCATCGCCAGAAAGCATAAGAATGACCATATCACCTGCGGCATTTTTCAAGTGGATTTGCTCTGTTTGGGAGTAAGAGAAACGATCTATGGCTTTAATTTTGCGCCGTCAGAATATGAGAATTTCATAGAACTATACGATCAGGAAGAGGATTTAGTAGAGTGTGAATATGCACTCGCGCATAATATCATCTATGGGGCGGTTGAATTTGCGTCAAAATATGGTCTTCAGCCACACAAGGACTTTGCGGTGACGCAATACCTTCTCGAAAAAGAGGATGAAACGATTGAGTCCCTGGATATTGAGTTCGGAGAAGACGGTCAGCCTTGTGTTGTCACGCAAGTGAATGAAAAAGAACCCACACAAATTATTGAGCAGTTAGAAAAGACCGCCGGCAGCGGAAATTATAAAGTGATTTATGTAGACGAGTACGGTTATGCAGTTGATGACTATGATGATTTGGAAGACTATCCTGATGAGGACTGGGAGGACTTTGAAGAGGATAAGCAGGAATTCATCGATAAAGACCCATTTGAAATGATAGATGACTTATACGAAGCAAAATTTGGCAAAGAAAAAATATCTTCTGTCAAGCCGGAAAACCTGGAAATGCTAAAGTATAAAATAAACTACGGTGCGATAAAAGAGCCGAATTATTTCAGCGAAGAAGAAGATAAGAAAAAAGCCGCGGAGCTTCGCTTTCTCAGCATATCCAAAAAAGCTAAGGATGCCATTCCTGTTTTAAAAGAGCTAATCAAGAAATTTCCTCAGAATCCCATTTATTACAACTATTTGGCCAACGCCTATCAGAATTCGGGAGACAGCAAGGCCGCAGCGCAAACCATCGAGTACTCCTACCAGAGGTTCCCGGGTTATTTATTCGCGCGCTGTAATTATGCACAAAACTTGCTAAACAAGCAAAAGTTCGAAAAGATACCGGACGTGTTTGATAACAAATTCGAATTGCAATCCATCTATCCCGACAGGACAGAATTCCATGTCAGTGAATTTCTTGGATTTTATTCGGTCATGTGCAGGTATTTCACCGAGATCGACGACATCAAAACTGCGGATATTTACTGTAATTTGCTGCAGGAATTTGAAGACATAGACTACCCACTCAGGGACCTCGCGATAGTGACTTTGAAAGCTAAGAAATTTGAAAAAGTATTTGGCGTCTCTCCATTCGAAATAGAATAGACTGTTCAAATGACAAATTCAGATAAAATCACCATCATCGGCGCCGGTCTTTCCGGCTCTCTGCTCGCCATCTACCTTGCCAAAAGAGGCCTTCATGTCGAGGTCTACGAGCGCCGGCCGGACATGCGCAAAGCTAATATCAGCGCCGGTCGTTCTATCAACATGGCGGTATCCGTCAGAGGAATTCATGCGCTGAAAGAAGTCGGGTTGGACAAGACGATTTTGCAACAAGCGATTCCCATGAAAGGCCGCATGCTGCACTCCATCGAAGGCGAGCTGAGTTTTCATCCCTACGGCAAAGCCGAACACGAATACATTAACTCGATTTCACGAGGTCAACTAAATAGGGTGCTCATGGACGAGGCTGAGAAACAGCAGGTCGCCCTGCATTTCAACCAAAAATGTCTGGGCATGGACTTTCGTTCCAGCGAGCTCAAGCTGCAAAACGAAGAAACCGGCACAGTCGCGAACCTTGCCGTGAACACCGTTATCGGCGCCGACGGTTCGGCGTCCGCTATCCGCGCGGACATGTCGAGAGTGGGCCGGTTCAATCTTTCGCAGCAATATCTGGAACATGGCTACAAAGAGTTAACCATCCCACCGGGGCCGGACAGCCGCTTTCTTTTGGAAAAAAACGCCCTGCACATTTGGCCGCGCGGCGCCTACATGCTCATCGCGCTGCCTAACCTCGACGGTAGTTTCACTTGCACACTGTTCTTCCCATTCGATGGCGAGTTCAGCTTTGCGACCTTGAACAACGAAAAACAAGTGTTGGATTTCTTTACTTCCCGGTTTCCTGACGCTGTACCTCTGATGCCCACATTGACGGAAGACTTTTTCGCTAATCCAACCGGATCGTTAGCCACGATTAAATGCAGTCCCTGGTCCGTTGAGGATAAAGCGTTGCTGCTCGGAGACGCCGCCCACGCCATTGTCCCCTTTTTCGGACAAGGTATGAATTGCTGCTTTGAAGACTGTACCTATTTGAACGAATGCATTGAAAAACATGGAACGGATTGGCGGAAAGTATTTGCGGAAATCGAAAAGCTGCGCAAAGTCAATTCCGATACCATTGCGGATATGGCATTAGAAAATTTCATCGAAATGCGCGATAGCGTGGCAGACGAAGCCTTTTTATTGCGCAAGCAGGTGGAATTTGCCCTGGAAGAAAAATTCCCGGATCGATTCATCCCGCGCTATTCCATGGTCTCGTTTCACCGCATCCCCTATTCCGTAGCCTACGCACGCGGTGAAATTCAGGAACGAATTCTGCGTGAATTGTGTCAGTCGATCACAAGTGTCGAGGAGTTGGATTGGCAAAAAGCGGAGGCGCTCATTAGCGAACAGTTGACGCGCATATCCGAAGAGGAACTGGATTAATGGGGTAATGGATCTCTGGATTTTTGAAAAGATCAAGCGATCCAACAATCCAAAAATCCATTACTCCAATTCTTCTTGCATGATAAAATTCCCTCATCCGGCTGAGGCGAATTCGGAATGACAATCAGGCCGCCGCCAGCGCTTGCTCGAAATCCGCAATCAGATCCTCAGTCGCTTCAATACCGACCGAAACCCGGATAAGACTGTCGGTAATACCGGATTTCGCCCGGTCTTCTGCAGACATACCCGAATGCGAAGTGGTTGCGGGTCGTGTTAATAACGACTCAACCCCGCCCAAACTCGGTGCGATAATAGGCACTTCGACTGCCCGCATAAAGCGTTCGGCAGCCTCCACCCCGCCCTTGATTTCGAAACTCAACATGCCGCTGAAACCGTCGAAAAGCTCGCGTGCGCGTTGATAGCGCGGATGCGTTTCCAGGCCGGGATAATTGACCTTCGAAACTCGCGGATGCTGCTGCAGAAACTGCGCAATCTTCAACCCGCTTTCATTTTGATGTTTCACTCTGACAGCTAACGTCTTAATACCGCGATTCAGCAGAAAGCAGGCATGCGGGTCTAACACCCCTCCGAAATGGTTCAGCTTGTAGGTGATCTTTTGAAGGATCTCGGCGCGTCCGATAACCGCGCCCGCGACGATATCCGAATGGCCATTCAGATACTTGGTGCCGCTATGCAGAGAAATATCAAAACCCCATTCCGCCGGACGAAAATTGTACGGACTCGGAAACGTGTTATCGATTAACGTAATCAGACCGTGCTCTTTGGCGAAGTTGACCACTTCTTTCAGCGCCGCAACTTGCAAAAGCGGGTTGGTCATCGACTCCACATACATAGCTTTTGTCGTTGGTTTCAACTTGTTTTTCCAAGAACCGGGATCGTCAGCATCGATGAAGTCATACGAAATTCCAAACGAGGCGAAATCTTTCGTCAGGAGATCGTGCGTGCCGCCGTAGAGGCAATCTTGAGCCAAAAGATGGTCGCCTTTTGAAAGCACCGTAAAAAGCGCAGTTGAAATCGCGGCCATGCCGCTGCCTGTGACCAGAGCAGCTTCGGCGTTTTCCATCGCCGCCAATTTTTTATGGAGCGTTATATGATTCGGAGTATTGTTTAAACGAATGTATTGAATATCGTGATAGCTCTGTTCGCCATGATAAACGAAATTAGCTGATTGAAAGATAGGCATGGAAACGGCGCCTTCAATTCTGGGATCCGGTTCACCGGCGTGGATAACTTTGGTTTCCAACAAAATATTATTCTTCATACGCAGAGTCTCCTATATCAAATCCATAACAAAAAGATAACGGTTTGTTTTTTCCTTTGCAACAAAAAGATTTTTTTCATACAATTGAAATCAGGCCCACAAGAATTGCGCTTTTCGTGTTAAAGACTAATCCCGAAGGGATGACATGATTATAGAGAAATCACCTAAGACCGCCATTCAACCATGAAAGGGTGAAATAAAATGGCAGCACCGGAAAATGTCACCCTTTCAGGGTTCAAGGATGCTTGCATGTCTCATATCTATAATCATGTCATCCCTTCGGGATTCACTAACTAAGCAGTGGTGTGCTTATCAAAAATAACTGCATCATGCTGCTACAAATGCAAAAGCAAGGGAGACGATACTAACGAGGCCTATCCTATTAAAAATATAACAATCAAGTGTAGTTACACGTCGAAGTGTTTTGACACTACTAAACAGCACCCGAGGAGGGGTCATGAAAAGAAAACTTCTGTTTGCGCTTTTGTTAACGGGTTTCCTTGTCATTTTCAGCCGATGTCGTCAGAGTGGCAGCGCGGCACGATCATCTCTGGTCATATCCGAAATCGAATCTCCCGCCGGCGCTGGCAGCAGCGCGCCGAACTTTTTTACCGATGAAAACGAACAGCTTTATTTAAGCTGGATTGAAAAGAGCGGTGAAAAACAAACCTCTTTAAAATACGCAGACATGCAAGCACACGAGTGGTCGAAAGCTCGGACCATTGCCGAAGGCAAGCGCTGGTTTGTCAATTGGGCTGATTTCCCTTCGTTAGTGGCGCTCAATAACAACCGGCTCGCAGCGCATTGGCTGGCGAAAAGCGGAGAGGGCGCTTATGCTTATAACGTCAACATCGCGCAATCTGCGGACGGCGGGAAAACCTGGAGCCGCCCAATTGTTCCGCATAATGACGGCACGGAAACGGAACACGGCTTCGTTTCCATGCTGCCCTGGCTTAAAGACCGGCTGTTTGTGGTTTGGCTGGATGGCCGTAATTTCGCGCAACAAACCCACAGTAACGGACACGGCTCGCCGAAAGCAAATATGACCCTGAGATTTGCGACTCTTGACGCACAAGGGCAGGTGTACGACGAAACCGTGCTCGACTCCCGGACATGCGAATGCTGCCAAACCTCGGCAGCGCGCACCAAAGATGGCGCCATTGTGGCATACCGCGACCGTTCGGAAAATGAAATTCGCGACATTTCCATCGTTGTTTGGAACGACGGGAAATGGAGCGAGCCGCGTACCTTGTACCCTGACAATTGGGAGATCCACGGCTGCCCGGTCAATGGACCGGCCGTAAGCGCGAACCAGGAGAACGTCGCGATTGCCTGGTTTACCGCGGCACAGAATAAACCGAAAATCCTGGTGGCGTTTTCGGAAGACAGCGGACAGACTTTCGGACAGCCCGTGCAACTGAACGAAGGAGAGACCGTCGGCCGGGTCGACGTCATATTGTTGCAAGATGGCTCAGCGCTCGTGAGCTGGATGGCATCCACTGCCCAGGGTGGAGAAATACAAGTTTGCCGTGTCCAACCGCAAGGCGCCAAAGATCTCATGACAACTCTCGCTAAAATCAACACCGGACGCGCCAGCGGTTTCCCACAAATGGCGCGCAGCGGCGACAAAATTTTCTTTGCCTGGACGCAAGTGGGACATCCAACCACGATTCGGACCGCTGTGGCAGAAATTACTTTGTGAGAAGCGCCAAAACCACCTAACGCGGCGAAGCCCCGTATAAAACATGGGATCTAACTACCGCACATGAATAGAACGCGGATTTAACGGATCGAGCGGATTAACACGGATCTGATTTTGGTAAATTGCATCCAATAATCCATTGCTCCACCAATCCATCTGCTCTCATGATCTCTACCGGAGAAAAAGTTTGCACAAAAATGCAAACCCTGAGCGATAATACAATAAGAAGGTGAACTGGTTTATTAAAGTCACCTTCTCCACACTCCTGCTGCTCAGCGAACACCGCGCCATATCTTCAAACCGCTATACACCTTGATGTAAGATCGAAAACCCCTGCCCGCTGTGCTTTTGCTTGAAGGCAAATGTATCAAAAAGATAGCTTTTTCATATCAGACCTCTGAGAGAAACGGCATCCTTTTCTTATCTTAAAATTAAAAATTGGATGCAGCTCACCCGGATTCCTTGAGTCCCCGTAAGTGGCGATTTTATTTTAAGTTGATGTGCATTACAGCGCAAGATCGAAAAATAAATAATGTTTGAACGAAAACTCTCTAAAATGCTCATGCGCCCGTCCCCGGGTGCGTTTAGCGTTTTGTAAAAACAAAAGACCACTAAGGAACGAAGGAACTAAAGCAAGGAGGTTCAAATGTCTAAGAAATCCACAAAAAAGGCCTTTTTCCCCCTTATAAAGCTTTTTCAGGAGATCGATCCTGACGCGTTTGGCAAAGTGAGGGGACAGTTAGCTCGTAAGTTAACTGAAAAAGAAGTCAGTGTTTTTCAGGATTCCAAGCTCGCGCCCAGGATACGTTCGTCATTAATCCGGCGTGCCGCCAATGATGGGCGACTTCATCTCAAGAGGCTGCATACCGCCTGGCAGGCTAAGCTTGAACGCTTCGGAGAATCAGATTTTATTAACACTGCGCCGACGGGCCCGGGCTGCAATTGGTTGTCAGTTGGACCCCGTAACATAAATGGCCGGATCAAATGCTTGGCGATTCATCCTACAGACGGAGAGGTCCTTTATGCAGGAGCTGCCAATGGCGGCGTATGGAAGACGACAGACAGAGGGCAGAGTTGGACGCCGAAAATGCACGATGAGGCGTCGCTGGCTATCGGGGCTATCGGCATCGACCCCAGCGTTCCGGATACGATTTATGCCGGAACGGGCGAGCCTGTCTACTTAGTCAGCGGCGGAGGACCGCTGCCACCCGGTTCTTCCACACTTGCCTGGTATTACGAAGGCGTCGGCGTGTACAAATCAACCGATGGCGGAGATACCTGGACCCTCACCGGCGACATCGGAAATGACTTCATTTATCGAATCGCCGTCGATCCATTCGATTCCTTAAACCTGTTGTGCGCAGGTTATTCCCTTACCGCGGGTGACGGCGGGCTCTGTAGATCGCAGGATGGAGGCGCAACCTGGACCACGGTGGTGGACGGAATTTTCACCGACGTGCTGTTCGACCCCAACAACAGCGGACGCGCCTACGCTGGCCAATACAATGGCGGAGTCTTGAAATCCACAGACAGCGGAGGCACGTGGAACTCGCGAAACACCGGGCTGACCGCAATAGGCCAGATCGGTCGAGTCAGCCTCACTCTAGCGCGCGCCAACTCAGATGTGCTCTATGCCAAAATTGAGGATGACGCCTCTGGCGGCTTGTTAGGCGTTTACCGTACTTCCAGCGCTGCCGAGGCGCCGGCTGGTTGGGCTGTTGTCACAAACCCGGGCGTGGACAGCGGCTTCCTTTGGTGGTGCTCATACATTGCAGCGGATCCAACAGACGCCAGCGGTAACATTGTTTATGCCGGCGGAGTTAATGTCGCGCGTAGTGGCGACGGCGGCAGCTCCTGGACCCTGGTGACCGACGCATATGGTGGGACCAAACCGCCCACGCACCCGGATCAGCATGATCTGGTCTTTGACCCCTCCGACAGCAACACTGTTTACATAGCCAATGACGGCGCTGTGTTCAAAGGTCAGGTCACAGGTGGAACGCCTCCGGTAACTTGGACAAAAGTCAGCACCGGCTTAGCCGTTACCCAGTTCTACGACTTACACACTTCTTCCGCATCCCGCTCGATGTTTGGAGGCGGCGCTCAGGACAATGGCTCCATGATCAGTACAGGTGGGAAATCATGGCGGCATGTCCACGGTGGGGATGGCGGCTACGTGGCCTTTCATCCAACGGATCCATACACAGTCTATGTCCAATCCCAGAGTGCAAACATACGACGAAGCACCGACGGCGCGAATTCAACAACAAGCGCAAAGAGCGGAATATCAGGAAGCGGTATCTTCCCGGCGACTGTGCTGGCTCTTGACCCTGCGACTCCACTCACTCTCTTCACAGGTACGAACCGGGTGTATCGAACAACCAATGGCGGTGTCGGACTTGGAGCTTGGTCAGCGGCGAGCGGCATCATAGGCACCGTTACGGAAATCGCAATTGCGCCGTCCTCCTCTGCTATTATCTATGCAGGCACCCTCACCGGCGGCCTCTATCAGGCCACTGACGGCGGCGCCACCGCCACCAGTTTCGCCAATATTACTCCGGCTGTGGCTGGATGGCCAAACCGCTGGCTGGCTGGCATTGCAGTCCATCCGACTGATGCAAACACAATTTATGTCACTTTTCTAGGTTTCAACGGCTCGGCTGCCGGCGCCTCGGATCATGTCTGGAAGGGAGTCTTCAACCCTGTGCCCTCAACCTGGAGTTGGACCATGATCTCTGCCGGCCTGCCCGATGTGCCGGTGGGCGCAATCGTGATGGATCCCGCGACTTCGTATCTATATATTGCGACCGACATCGGCGTGTTTCGTTCCACTGACGACGGAGCGACCTGGACGCCCTTTGAGGCGGGACTTCCAAACACCCCGGTAGTCGACCTTGCCCTGGACCCGGTTCGGAATCTGCTCAGAGCTGCAACACACGGACGTGGAATGTACCAAATCGACCTTGGTGGTACCTGTCCCGAGGTTGATCTCTATCTGAGGGACAATATTATCGATACGGGCGAGACCTTCCCATCACCGTCCGGTGTTCCTGACCCGACTCAGCCCGGCGTTGTCGTGCGTCATTACAAGAGCGCCGACATTAAAGTCGATGCACAGCCCTTTGATCCGGTGGATGCGCTGACCGATGGCGTTGAGTTCGACGATCCTGAGCACCCGTACACGGGCTTTGGCGTTAAGATTGAGGACATCGCCGGAATCGATCATAACCAACCCATCCGCACCCAGACCAACCGGGTATACGTGCAAGTACATAATCGCGGCTGGAACAAGGCGGACTCTGTCACCGTTAAGCTGCTGTACGCCGACGCGGGCGCTGGACTGCCGGCCCTGCCGACGGACTTTTGGACTGCGTTTCCAGCCGACACCTTCGACCAAACCAACTGGAAGCCCATAGGTACAACAACAATTACCGATCTTCTGCCTAACGTACCGCGCGTGCTTTCCTGGAACTGGGTACCTCCGGCAGCAACATCGGATCACGTTTGCCTGCTTGCCCTCGTACACAGCACGCAGGATTCACTGCTGCCCGAGACCGAACTGAACGTAGATAATCTGACGCGCGCGAACAAGCGATCTACTCACCGGAACATACATCCGGTTGACCCTCCGGCGGCCGGCAGTGGTCCCGCCTGGACATCGCTCAATTTCAATAACGCGGACCGTGAAAACAAGTTTTTCAACTTCAGAATCGAGAACATCACAGATAAAAGAAGTGGTCTGAGAATGATCCTGCCAAAGATACGGCTGCAGGACTCTTTGGAAAATTCAATCAAAGGATTTCGCCAAGTCGATCTCCGTAAAGACCAGCTTCGGGAAATTGTCGATGCAGCAAAGCAAGCAGGGACAATCAGCGATTATGTCGCGAACCTGGTTCTCGGTTTTCATGATCCCCTCATTCTCGAAGTCGAGAAAGGGAGTGCGACCGCAGAGCTGCGAAACGTGCTGATTGCCGCCAGCGAAAAGGTGCCAGCGGTCTTTACCATTGAGGTGCCGTCAGACGTCGATAAAGTTTCAACGTTCCACTTCGATGTGACGCAGTATGATCGTCAGCGGTTAGTTGGAGGCAGCGAGTTTGTGCTCACCGTCACACCGCCAAGCACCTGCGCCGACCTGAAACGCCTGCGGGTGGTACTCGAACGTCTCAAGATTCTTGACGATAAGGACCCGTGCATAAAAGGGCCGGGAGAATTCGTTTTTACCACGGAAGTTCTGATCAACGGAGATCCGGTTAAAGGCAACCGGTTACGCATCCCGGAAACAGGCGTCATCAAGGTGAGCGACAAACCCGGACGAAATATCGTTACTTTGGAGCAGCCGATCTTTGAAGGATACGTTGACAAGAAGGACCGCATGAGAATCTCGTTGCTGGCAACTGAGTTGGATCTGTTCACCGCCGATGATGAGACAACCCGTTACAGCCGCGCTTTTACAGGGAATCCAAACGCTTGGATTAGGTCCTACCGTCCCGACGATGAGCCCAGCGATAGCGAGAAGATGTGGGACTGGCAGGTCTGGTATCGGATTGAAGAGATGGATTCATGATTGTTTTAATCATCGCGCTTTCGGCTCTCTCCTTTATGCTGTCCGCATCGGTAGGACTGGGCGGTTCTCTGATTCTGGTGCCGGCTTTGAGCCTTTTCTTAGGGCCAAAGCAGGGCATCGCGCTCGCGGCAATCCTGCTTGGATGCAACAATATCGCCAAGACGAACGCCTATCGAAGAACCATCCCCTTCCGTGCCGTTATTTGGATACTCTTACTGACAATCATCGGTGCGGCCATCGGTGCAAAATTGCTTGTGGCCGCACCGGAAAGTTGGGTAAACTATGCTATTGTCGTCAGTATCGGGGCCACTTTCCTGCTTGAGTGCTCCGGCCGGAGGAAGCAAAAGCTGCGGCACGCAACCGGCGCCGCCTTAGCATTTGGTGCGGGAGCGACATCGGGATTCTCCGGCACATCCGGCCCCCTCAAAGGGATCGCTCTGCGAAACCTGGAATTGGACAGACTCCATTACGTTGGCGCCGCCTCCGTGGTGTCGCTTGCAGGGGATATCATGAAGGCGGTCATGTTCACCCAAGCCTCCCTCATGAGTCAAACATCCTGGCTCATCGTACTTGGAGCACTCCCTTTGATGCCTTTGGCAGCGCTTGCCGGACGGCATCTTAACAGCCGAATCGGAGAACGCGCCTACGCACGAGTCTTTTGGTCCGTGATGATGGGCTACTCAATAAGACTCCTCTTGTTTTAAACAGTATGCCCAGGCTGGACAGCCTCATTATCGTAATATAGGCGCTTA
>JBHHWX010000061.1:0-17819 GCA_046756745.1 bacterium
CGACCACATAGGGCACTGGACGACCACATAGGGTACAGGGCGACCACATAGGGTCGCCCCTACGGATATCCCATTCGCCGTACTCTGAATTCAGATTTCCTACAGCGAGTGAAACGAGCACGGCCGCGAGCACCGCGATTTTACCCAACAACAGATAGAGTTCCTCGCTCACTTCTCCTCCCCAGCGGACAATCCCCACAATTCAAACCCAAAGGTATTGACCTCTCGCAATTCGAATCGATACTTATCAAAAAGATCCCGGTTTTCTTGCGGAATCTCATCTATCTGATCTTCCAAATCTATGATATCCCCCCGGTTAGCTCCCATTCCTTTTGCCATTGCGACTAGTCCGGAAGCCATATCCGTAAAGTAGGCTTGGTAAATCTGCTTTGACAAGAACCTATATTCGCGCGGTGACATTCGGTGTTCCTCCAAAGCTTCCAGAAAATCCCGGCGAAGATCTCCCATTATTTTTAAGGCTTCCGCATATTTTTTGAAATCGAAATCCTTGCGGTTAGCCGCTTCTTTAAGGTGCTCAAAATCGTCGGCATAGTTGTTAAATTCTGAGGCAAATGTTTTTTTCACCCGGATAAAAGTCTGAATCCGCGCTTCTTCGATCACGTTGTCGGCCGGCGGCTGAAACGGATAATCCCTGTTGAGCGATTGCGCTTGGCTAATCATCTCCTCAGAAACCCCTGCCCCGGAAGCAAAATCTTCGACAAAATCCTTAGCCTTGAAAAACAAGAATATCATTGCAATTGCCAACAAAACCAGAAAACCGCCGACAACACCGAGGGCAATCAAGCAGCCCTTATTCGACTTCTTTTCTTCACTCATGTTTCCTCCTATTAATGAGATCGCACCGCCGTCACCATAATCTCCACCTTGGCGTCTAACGGTAAACGGGCAACTTGTACCGCAGCCCGCGCTGGCGCGGCTTGGGTGAAATGGGTCGCATAGACTTTGTTCATGGCGCCATAGTTGTTGAGATCGGACAAAAAAACCTGGCTTTGTACCACATCCTGAAGCGAAAAACCAGCAGAGTGGAGAACGGCTTGGATGTTCTTCAGCGCCTGCTCGGTTTGTTCTTCGATGCCGGCATCGAGCATTTTCCCGGTTGCCGGATCGATAGCGATTTGACCGGCTAAATAAAGCGTGTTGCCAACCCGGATGGCCTGCGAGTACGGTCCAATTGCCTCCGGAGCATCTTCGGTCGCAATCACTTCCCGCTCCGTTGAATGCGAGCCACAGCCGGATACAAAGAAAACCAGACAGATAACCCACCATTTTTTTCTCATGATTTAGGCAGTCCTTTCTTTAAAACCGTTTCCATCGCATCGCAAAAGCGATCGATTTCTTCAAGGGTACTATACACGTTCGGGGTCACCCGAATCCCTTCAAATTCCGGATGTTTAATACCGACAACAATGATTCGATACTGCTGCCAAAGATGCTGCGCCAAATCTCTCGAATCGATGCCTTCGATTTGAACGGTGGCCAAGCCGCACGCGAAGCCGGGCTTGAGGCTGGTGTGTAAACGCACCCGGTCATTCTGCAGCAAACGCTCGGCCCAGCGATTGCGCAGGTAAATCATGCGCGCCTCTTTGCGTTTGGGACCGATACCTTCGTGGAAGGTTAACGCTTCGGCGATAGCCAGATAATTTGCCGCCGGATGGGTGCCGATCTCTTCATATTTGCGAATATTGTCGTCCATCGGTTCCGGCGCGGCCATCATCGGCCAGAGCCCGGGAATTTTGTCCTTGCGCACATAAAGCAAACCGGTGCCGTGCGGCGAGAAAAGCCACTTATGTAAACTGGTTGCATAGTAATCACAGTCCAAATCCTCATGAGTGAAATCGAAGTGGGCAAAGGTATGAGCGCCGTCCACGATCACCGGAATCCCTTTTTTGCGCGCCATCGTGACCACCTGCTTCACAGGCAAAATTTGCCCGGTGATATTTATCATGTGGCACATCAGGATAAGCTTGGTTTTGGGTGTGATATTTTTCTCGAACAAAGACACGATTTCGTCCGGATTTTCTGCGGGAATCGGGATAGGAAACTGCTTCAGAACGATGCCTTCACGGCGTCCGCGCTGTTTAAAGGTCGTGATCATACGCGGATAATCCTGAGTGGTCGTCAAGACTTCATCGCCAGGCTTCAGATCAAAACCGAGCTGGCATATTTGCAACCCTTCCGACGCATTACGGGTTAGGGCGATTTCTTCAGCATCGCACTTGAATGAGCGAGCCAAGCGTTTGCGTACGCCCTCTCGCTGTGGCTCCAGAATGCGCCACATCGCATAAACCGGCGACGTGTTGGAATAATCCAAATAACGTTTCATCGCGCCCTGGACAATGGTTGGCGCCGGACTGACGCCGCCATTGTTAAGATTGATCAAGCTGCGATCGACAGTCCAGGCTTGTTGCACCTCAAACCAAAACGACTCATCCGCAGCCACCTCCGCGGGAGTTCCAGGATGTGCGGACAACGTCTCGACAACTCTGCGGACAGCGAGTGGTTCGAGTAGAGCCACGACCGGCGCCGCAACCATAGGCCGCATGATGGCTCCTAAAAATTGACGTCGCGATTGCATGGGGTCCCTCCTTTTAGTTTGGTTCGTATTGTCAAAAGTTTTGAAAAGTGAGAAATAAGTGGAACGCGGATGATACAGATTTAACGAATCTGAACGGATTGGACTTAACGGAATGCGTCGAAGACAATGGAATGTGTGTTGTGAGGCTCATGATTTTTTTGAGGGTTTTCACCTAAAATCAGATCCGTGACAATCCGTTCTCTCCGTTAAATCCGCGTTCCATTGATTTGTAGTTGTTAATGGGATAAGTGTAAAATAGAAACTTTTTTAAATAACGCAAACAAAAAGGCCGAAAGGTCGAGAATGATACACCCCAATTTTCCTAACGGTGGAGGGGGGAAATTCAAGACTTCCGGCCTATAATATGGGTGGAGGCGCTGCTCCTTTTACAGATGAAGTATGTACACAAACTTGCCGGATTTTGCGGGGGAGCGGGAGCTTTTCATACAGAGTCGAACGAAATGTTTTTTGACTTTTGTCGCAACATCCTCGGAGTCTGCTTCCCAGAGGAGCCAGTCCAATGGATTGCCAAGCTGCGCCTTGCGCGCGATAGGATCGTCGGTAACGCCAATTAACCAATCTTCGTATTTGCCTTTTACGGTATGGCTGATTTGCTGCTTGATGATTTTTTCGGATGCCATAGGGGTTTTCGTCTTAGAAAGCTTATCATAAAATTTCCCTCGATAAAAGCAAAAGGCATACCGAATGAATTTCAAGCTCAAGTCATCTGTTAAAACTTTTTTTAATGTAAATAAAGAAGTTACGTCGATAAGAACTGGCTTTTATTTTGGTCGTTTGTTATCTTTAGAACAGGTGTTTTTTGCCAAAACGCGACAATGGTGTTTAATGGTAGGTCAATTTATGTTAAGGATGTGTTAAACTTCATTCCCGAAGGCGGACGTGCGGCTAATAAACTTTCGCTTAATGAACTGAGAAATGTTCGTGAATGATTAGGGTTAAGGAATTCAAAGAGGGTGAAAAGGTGTTTGAGGGCTACATCGGGAGAGAAATCAAAAAGTTTGTGCCAATCCCCACTTTACTATTAACTTCGATTGTTCCCTTATGTTTTTGAATGATGTTAAAAGCATTGTGCAATCCCATGCCGATACCTACTCGGGAGTACTTTGTCGTAAAACCGAGATCGAAAAGCGATTCGACTACTTTGGGCGGCATGCCCTTTCCCGTATCTGAAATGTCGATCAAGATATTTTTATGTTTTCTCGAGGTTTTAATGGTGATGCTTCCCCGCCCTTCTATGGCTTGAATGGCATTACTTAAAATAGTCATAAACACCTGGTTAAGCTGGTTGGGATAGTGTCGAAATTGAGGAAGCGTTGCAAAATCTTTCTTAATTTCAATCCTGTCGGCAATCTCATACGAGATCAACTTCAGAGTGCTTTCGATACCTTCATGGATGTCCGCAACTTTATATTCCGCTTCGTCCAAACGGGCAAAACTTTTCAGACTCATGACAATGCCGGCGATCCGATCAACGGCATCTAGTATGACGTTCTGATTTTTTTCGAGGACTTCAATGGTTTTGTTAAGAGACCCATTAGGTGAATTCTTTTCTGCTCCTTGCTCGACAAGATTCTCTTTGATTTTCTGAACACAGCGCGATGAAACATCTGCCGAGCTCTTCACCGCGCCGATTGGACTATTGATTTCGTGAGCGATTCCTGCGGTGAGTTGACCGAGTACTGCCATCTTCTCAGATTGTACTAATTGTACTTGCGTTTCCTGTAAATCCTGATTGGACTGTTTCAACCGCTTTAAGGCTTCCTTCAATTCGATATTCTTAAGCCTATGAATTTCGGCTTCTTTTTCCGACTTTTCGACTTCATGCTGGATTTGTAAGTTTTTAAGCTTCGTATTGGCTTCATCGCCGAAGACTTCTTCTCTTATCTTTTGGTACGTTTTTAAATGCTCGAGCGCTTTTTGTAAATTGCCTGTCATTTCGTATGCTTCGGAAAGCGCTTGATGGGCTTGATAGAGTTTCGGGTTTGCATAGGTCTCCTCTGCAAATTCTCGGGCTTGTTTTAAAACGTGCAATGCCTTTTCCGGTTTTTGCAAGCGGTTAAAAACCTTGCCAATATTGAGCAAGCTGGTCACTTCCGCACTCTTGTTGCCAATTTGTCTGCGTAACTCTAAACTCTTTTTATGATAGATGAGGGCTTCGGAAAAATCATTCAACTTGAAACAAACAGCGCCGATATCATTCAAAGCTCGCGATTCCCCGTTTTTGCTGTCAAGCTCCTGATACATGACGAGACTTTGGCGATGATATTTCAATGCCTCTGGTAATTCGTTCTTATCCTCGTAAACTTTACCGATTCCTGAAAGCGCTCTTGCCTCTCCAAGCTTTTCGCCAACGTTGCGAAACAACCGCAAACTTTTATTATGATGGGTTAAGGCGGTATCGTAATCACCTAATTCCTCATAGACCCCTCCTAAGGACGTGAGGGTCCAGGCAAGATCTTCTTCGTTGTTTGTGCTAAGGAAACAGTGCTGGCTTTTATTGAGATAATCTACAGAGAGATCAAAGTTTCCAAGGCTCCAATAGATCAACCCGATAATACTTAATATTTTGCCCTCCTCGTCTTTCTCCTTGAGTTGTTCAAAGGCATTTAATGCCTCGTAAGAATACCGCAGTCCCTGATCATAATCGGATAGGGTATAGTAATAAAAACCTAAATTTCTGTTGCTTCGGGCAATACCCAGTTGATAGGACACACTTTCGGCGCTTTTTTTGGCTTCAAGAGTATAATGAAACGCGCGTTGTAAATCGTTATAACCGATTTCCCAAGCGAGTTGATTCAGCAGGTCGACACGCCGGATAGGTTGATTATTACCGAGTTCCTTAAGTTGAAGCTCGATTTTTTCAATCTTTTTTTTCATGTTGATTCGTCGATAACAATTTCTGCAATAATTTCAACACAAAGGCACGGAGAACCACGAAGATTCACAAAGATAAATTTTATAGTCATATATCGATCTTGGCTGTAGTGATAATTAAAAATGATTTTGACTATAAGGCTTTGGTTCCAACGTGACAAAAATCGATTTTCGAGGTTGATTATTGCTGACCCGGGTTTTATGTCCTCTCCCGGTCGTGTCCTCCACGAGCAGAACATCGCCGCCGTTAAAAGATCTTTTTTCACCATCGCTCACAACAATTTCGATTTCACCGTCGAGGAGAATGATGTACTGCCGCGCCGGGGCGCAATGCCAATCGTAATCATAATCCGCGTCATTTTCCCGAAAGAGAAGACTCTGCACCGGTTTTATTTCGGACAACCGCCCGATTTCCCCTGCGTCATGTAAGGCGATTTCCACATTCTCGAAATGGGACTCCCCCTCCGTATCCGAATAGATTCTGGTAATCTGCATATGTCATAAAATCAAAATTTGAACTCAGGTTTCAAAATAACGCCGGTATTTCTGCGTCCGTTTATCTTGACCGTGATGTTTTTTTCCAAACGAATCAGACGGGTGTATTCCATGGTTTCGAAGGTGGGTTGCTGAAAGAGCCATTCCCAGTCAAGAAAGCTTTCCTTTGGATTCGATGTTATGGTAAAGTACCCGACTCCAAACGATGTCAGATTGTGAAAGAAATGTGAACCTTGCGAAGGTGTGATGCTAAAATTCTTAAAACCGGTCTCTACAATGACTTTTGCGCCGGAAATGTTCTCCCACCTAACCGGGATGCCTAACAACGGATCCAACGAGCCCCAGCGACCCACTCCTATTAAAAGATAAGGACGGTTTTCAAGAAGCATTTTCTGATTGAACAGGAGCACCTCGCGAGCCACGTCCTGACTTTTTAACCGGTCATACTTATGATAATCCACGACGACGATGTCGTGAATATCGTCGGTCACGCCGTTTCCCAAAACTTTCGTAGCTTTGCAGATAAGGTGCTCTTTCGGTGTTTTTTCAATGTCGAGAACTTCGAATTCATGATGCAACACTAAGGGTCGCATTTGTAACAGCGAGAATTCTTTCTTTTTTCCGGAGGCGGGCGAAAGAGTGACCGCAAATTCAATTTCGACTGGCGTTCCCATGGCCCAACTCCCGATATCTAACAGTAATTGCAGGATCTCAGGCAACGGAAACAGCTTATGCTTTAAGATCGGCGAAAAAGTGATCACCCGGTGTCCTGATCTTGAAATACCGTCATAGATTGTATGATTTTCATAGGAGTAGGTTGAAGCTACGTACTGAATTGTTCCATCCTGCTGAGCCTTCATCAGCGAATACCGTTCGACTAATTAATCTTGAATATCATCCTGATCGCGAATTCTGCCATTTAAGTTCAAGGCATAAAAACTTTGCTGACTGTTCTTCAGGGTCTCTTCAATAGAATGAAACTGCGGAAGAAGTTGAGGATATTTAGGACAAAATTTGACAGCGTCTCCGCCGTCGACGACAATTTTACCCAATCCGAGAGCGACCGAGGCAGTCCCGTCTTTTGATTCTTGCGGATAAACGGGATAGAAGTTATATGATTTAGCGACTCCTGAAAAATCTGGATAATATCGAGCGCCATGCAATCTCCCGATCATCTTTTGTATGATGACGCCCATTTTCTCCTCTTCAAGGCGATACGACGTCGCCTTGAAATAACTTTTTGAACCTTGACAGAAAGTAGAGGCATAAACCCGTTTTATGGCATTAAGAAGCTCATGTAGCCGGATGTTGAAATCATGGTGAGAATTGGGCAGCATAAAAGTCTTGTAAACGCCCGCAAATGGATAATATTGCGAGTCCTCCATAAGACTTGAAGAACGTACCGCCAAAGGTTTTCGCATGACTTCAAGAAACCCGATCAAATCCTGTACCGTCTCCTGTGGAAATTTATCTGCCGCGAGAAAACGTCTGACAAGCTCGCGATCGTCCTGAACATTAAGAGCAAAATGGTGCAGATCGTTGATCTCTAAAAATTCATCGAAAACATCCGTCGCGAGTACGATAGCGGGCGGTACTTGGATGTTGACGCTTTTAAATTTATCATACACTTTATAGTTGTAAATTAATTTGCTGATAAAACTCAGCCCCCGAGCTTTTCCTCCGAGTGAGCCTCTGCCAATCCGGGCAAAACTGTTAATAGGATAAAAGGATTCTTTGTTGAAATCGGTGATCAGTCCTCTCTGCCTTATCTTACGATAGTCATTGATCGAAGAAATTAACAATTTTCTCAGATCTTTAATCGACTCGAAGTCCGAAACTTTCCGCGGGCGCAATTTGTGAGCCAGCCAAAATTCTGTTCGCGCTTTCAACCAATTCGAGAAATGATTGCGTTCGGCATGATAGAGAATGCTCTCATCAGGAACCACTCGTAACTGCGCCTGCAAATCACGTAAATTACTTGCACGTCCCACTTCCGCAGTATCGGGTGTTCGGAAAACGAAGTCGCCAAAGCCAAAATTATCAAACATGAATTTTCGTAATTCTTTCAACAGAGTCGGGGATTCCTTGAGAATAAAGGATGCGCCGATTTCATGGGCTTTGGATTCGTTTTGAAAATCATCTGATTGCAACAGCACCGGGATGTCTGATTGGCGTTCTTTAACATTCCGGACAAACTCTAATCCGGCTTGTGGATGCTCCTGACCCTCATAAATAAAATCGATATCCGATATGATGCCCAAAATATAATCTTGATACTTGGAAAAATCCTGCCAAGCCTTTTCATAGTTTGTGCTCAATAAAATCTTCGGACGGGCGCGCATACGCAAAAACCGATGAGACAGGTTAATGCCTTCCTGGATCAGACGCTGCGATTGTTTAAACAATTCCAGATAAATAATCGGTAAAAAGGAGGAATAATATTGCACGCGATCTTCGATCAATATGATCGATTGTACCCCTACCATACGTGTATCGTTGTCGACATTAAATTTATCCTCGACTATTTTTATGATTGCAATAATCAGACGAAAGTCACCCTGCCAGACAAAAACATGATCGAAAACCTTGGGGTCGTGGTAAAGCAACAGTTCAGACAATTCTCTCTGATCGTATGCCAACAGAACGATGGGTATATCCAAACCTGAATCGCGAATCAGTTTTGCAAACTTATAAACCGGCATATCTTCAACATGAAGAGTTGTAATGATCAAATCGAACCGTTTTTCTCGTTTCGCGATCGAGAGCGCTTCTTTGCCGCTCGAGACCCGAGTTATATCCGGCGAATGAGAGAGATTCAAGCCCTGATACTCTTCGCGCAAAAGCTCATAAAGTCTGCCATCTTCCTCAAACAGAAACAAATCGTATAAACTCGCCACTAAAAGGATATTGCGTACTCTGAAACGCATGAGGTTTTGAAAAACCTGAAAGCGGGTTCCGTATCCTTGGTCTAACCAGTAGGGGTTAAACCGAGTTGTTGAAGTTTGATTCGTTTCTTTCATGGCTTTGTCCTCAAAAAAAAATCGGAGCGAACCAGAAAGACCGCTCCGATTCGATCAAACCGCTCAGTCGTTAGATCAAGCCCTGGTCGAGCATCGCGTCTGCTACTTTCAGAAAACCGCCAATATTGGCCCCATTGACGTAATTGCCTGGCGTACCGTAGCGTTCGGAGACTTCACGACACGTCGCATGAATGCTCTTCATGATTTGTTGCAGCCTTTCATCAACTTCCTCGCGCGTCCAGGGCAGCCGCATACTATTTTGGGTCATCTCCAAACCGGAAACTGCCACGCCGCCGGCGTTAGCCGCTTTCCCAGGTCCAAATAGAATCCCTGCATCGAGAAAGTGTTTGACGCCCTCCAATGTCGTCGGCATGTTTGCGCCTTCACTTACGGCGCGTACCCCGTTATCGAGCAAATTCTGCGCGTCCTTCGCGTTGATTTCGTTTTGTGTTGCGCTTGGGAAGGCACAATCTGCTTTGTGATTCCATAATGGATTAGAATCATTGGCAGGGTCGATAGGAGTATAAATGGCATTGGGAAATTCCTCTGCGTAAGCGCTGATCCGGCCGCGCCGGATATTTTTGAGATCTTGTACAAACGCGAGTTTCTTTGCGGAAATACCCTCTTCATCATAAATGTAGCCGGAAGAATCGGATAATGTGACGACCTTACCGCCGAGATCATTGATTTTTTCAGTGGTAAATTGCGCGACATTGCCGCTGCCGGAGACCAGACAGGTTTTGCCTTCAAGAGTTTGACCTTGAGTCGCCAGCATTTCAGCGGCAAAATAAACAGAGCCGTAGCCTGTAGCCTCGGGACGGATAAGAGACCCCCCCCAGTTCAATCCTTTGCCTGTGAGGACGCCGGTAAACTCATTCCGTAATCTTTTGTACTGTCCGAATAAAAACCCGATCTCCCGTCCCCCGACGCCGATATCACCGGCAGGGACATCGGTGTTGGGGCCGATATGCCGAAACAGCTCACTCATAAAGCTCTGACAAAACCGCATGACTTCTTTGTCGTTTTTTCCTTTTGGATCAAAATCAGAACCGCCCTTGCCCCCGCCCAGAGGCAAAGTTGTCAGGCTGTTCTTAAAAATCTGTTCGAAAGCTAAAAACTTCAAAATACCGAGATTGACAGAAGGGTGAAACCGAAGTCCGCCTTTATACGGCCCGATGGCGCTGTTCATCTCGATTCGAAAGCCACGATTGACATGAATTTCTCCTTGATCATCCATCCAGGGAACTCTGAACATGATCACACGCTCAGGCTCGATGATTCTTTCCAGAATTTTTGCCGTCCGGTATTCAGGATGTTGATCCAAAACCAGCCGCAGCGACTCCGCGACCTCTTCAACAGCTTGATGGAATTCGGGTTCACTTGGGTTCTTGGCTTTGACTTCCGCCATCATATCATGGATGTAGTCAGACATGGTGCCTCCTTAAGGTATGATATTATTTATTTACGATAATTTTATGCATTCGTTCGAACAATCCATTTTTACTTTAACCAATCGGGTACAGCGCCTGGGTCTATTCCAAAAATCGTTATCGCTAAAATGTAGACAACCGCTGTGACCAAAAGGACGCCGATCAGATTAATGACCACGCCAGCCTTCGCCATATCAGACATCCTGATGTAATCTGTCCCGAAAATGGGTGGAACTTCATTGAACTTCATGACTTTGAACGCCGGAAAGAAAATAAAGGGAATCAACGACGTCGCCGGAATGGGGATGGCTTCTGTGATCCACCATAAGGCTATCAGGATAGCCAAGGCAAAAGTGCGATGCCCTTCGGGAGAGAACCCTATAGGAGTCGGTAAAAGCAGAATCGTTAAGAAAACCGGAATCCCAAAAAAGAAACCGGTTTTTTGTCTTAAGGAGTATTCAGGATGGTTTGACTTTGACAAAGTCATGTTTTAACAATCGTTCAAACACGAATTAGTTGTCGCTGCTTGACGAAAAATCAACCTTAGGCGCTTCCTGAGCGGCTTCGCTAGCCTGGAAATAGGGCCGGTTCTGGAAACCAAACATGCCGGCAATCATGTTGGTAGGGAACGTTCTCACTTTCTGATTAAAGGCTTGTGTGGTTTGGTTAAAACGCCGGCGTTCGACCGTAATCCGATTTTCCGTCCCGGCCAGCTCATCTTGCAAACGAATAAAATTCTGGTTGGCTTTGAGATCGGGATATTTTTCTATGGTGACCAGCAGACGCCCTAAAGCTGCTCCCAATTGACTCTGCGCTTGTTCGAATTGCTGAAACAGTTGCGGATTCTGTAATACCCCCGCCGCATTAATCTGAGGCCGGGTCGCATTGGCGCGCGCCTGAATCACAGCCTCGAGCGTTTCTTTTTCATGAGCGGCATATCCCTTGACTGTTTGTACTAGATTGGGTATCAAATCGGCGCGGCGTTGATAGACATTCTGTACCTGAGCCCACGACCCATTCACACCTTCGTCTAAAGCCACCAGCTCGTTATAAGTTCCCTTAAAAAAGGAATAGACCATGACAATTAAAATCACGAAAACAACGACAACCCCGATGAAAATTTTCATGCCTTTACCCATGACACTCAACTCCTTTTAATGAGTGATTGAACGAAAACTTGATTTTTGATGTCTTTGCGAGCGTTTCTCAGCGAAGCAATCTCCTTATTAGGCACGGTATGAGATTGCTTCGGCAAAAAAACGCCTCGCAATGACAGCTCTGAACGAGTTTCGTTCAAACACGAATTACATCTTATCGACAACTGCAATCAATTTTCTCACTTGTTTAATATACGCTTTCGATAGATCTTGCAACTGCTCCCGCGAACCCCGCCACTCACCCCTTTTGACATTCGCAATGTGCCCAAAAACGGACTTATCCAGGTCAAATTGATCCGCCGTTTTTTCAAAAATCCCGGTCGTTGAATCGGAAAGATCGCATTGTTTCAAATCAAGCACAGCCTCAAATATTGATGAAAGTGCGGTCACCGACGATGATATCATCTCTTTCAACGCCTCTCGGTCGTGTCCGGTGCTCAAGAACCCCGCTCTCAGGTAGAGCAGTTTTCCACGAAGCTCTCGCTCTGCTTGCAGCCTCAGATGCTTTTGGTCAATCTGCAATTCAGTCAAAATATCTTGACCAAATACCAATTTATGATGTTTCTTCATGCTGAGAAATTCAATTGGAAATGTATCCAGAGATGACCGGATGTAATCCTCACTGAGGAAAAGAGGCACGGAAACATTGCGTTTGCGCCATTTAGGAATGAACGGAATCGCTTTATCAAGATTCTCAATGCCGTTTTCTTGCAGGATGATCAAAAAGTTGAGGTCCGATTTTTTCGGTACATACTCCCCTTTTGCGCCACTGCCATAAAGAAAAATAGACAGCAAATCGCCTGCAAAGGCTTGTTGATAATCCGCGGTGAATTCCGCGAAAATTTCTTCCGGTGAATTTGGGATTTTTGACACGCTTCCTCTCCTGCTTAACTTGTCAGAAAACGACCATTATTTTAATAGCCTCCACCCGCTCCGCCGCCGCCGCTCATGCCGCCGCCAAAACCGCCGAACCCGCCTCCAAAACCGCCGCTGCTCCCAAATCCGCCACCCCCGAATCCACCACGGCCGCGGCCGCCCATCATGCTGCCGAGAAGGAGCCAGGGTAAAATACCGCCTCTCCCTCTCCCGCCCCGGCCTCCCATGAAAAAAATAAAAAATATTGCCAGCAGAACAAAACGTAGAAATTTCGATCCCGCGTTTTTTCGCCTGTATGTACCGCGGGGTCTTTGAACAGAAACGACCCCGGTCAGTTCAACTCCGGCTTCTTTTGCGATAACCGCGGCAACCGCTTGCGTCCCAGCTAAAAAACCGTTACCGTAATCGTCTTTTCTAAAAAACGGAAACACGTAACTATCGCGAATTTCGCCTGCGAGTCCGTCCGGGAGTGCACCTTCGAGGCCGTACCCGACTTCGATTCGAAAGCGGCGCTCTTGGATAGTATTGAGCAAGAGCACGCCGTTATCCTTGCCCTGTTCACCAATACCCCAAGCTTCAAACAACTTATTAGCATACTCGGTATAATGTTCGTCACCGACCGTTTCGACGGAAACCACAACAATCTCAGCCCCGATCTTTTGTTTGACCTCAGAACAAATGGCCTCGATCTTGCGCTCAATCGCAGCGGGAATGACACCGGAGAAATCGTTGACAAACCCAACCGGCTTAGGAAATTGATTTTGGGAGTAGACAGTTCGGGGAGTTGTAAAAAATGATGAAACCAGAAACAGAATACCAGTGACCAGAGTGAGGCCACACCTATGACAAATTATTTTGAACATGTGTTGTCTTATTATTAAGTTTAACCTTTTTCCACTGCCAGCCAAAAAGCGATGTCCCCAGCTTTCGTGACCAACGACTTTTGCTCATCTTACGTTTCAGCCAATTCTGTTTTTTGCGCAAGACCTTACGTTCTCCTGCGGGGTTTAACATCTGCCTGGTCTTAACCAACGATACGCCTTTAACTGTTTGTTGATAGGTCTTTCGTTTTCTTTCCTCTTCAAAAAGCTCCTCGGGTGTACACAGTCCTTTTTGAATAAGAAGATTCACAACCGACTCTAATGAAACGATATCGGCGATTGGCGAGCTGGTGGAAGCAGTGACACCCATATTTTGCTGGGCGTCATCCGAATTTCCGGGATGATAATCCATGGGGTAATCTCCTCTACGATGCTTTTCACGATAGGTTATCACTTATAAATACCGGCAAAACAACTCGTTTGAATATCATATCAGGCAATCAATTTGATTTATTAAAAAATTTAACAAAGGCAAATTAAGGCTTTCTAAAAATAAAGTCAAGCCATTTAATTGCAAAGAATTGGCATATATTTTCAACACGAATACGGTAGACCTTACTTGCGATTGACAGTATCACGCGCCTTTAATTCGTTCAGTTTCCAATTGTATTCGTAAAACCCAACTTTGAAATTCGCCGGGATTTTCTCAGCACGATAGCGGTTGATAAAATCCAAAAGCGCTTGATCTTTTGAAATAAAATCTTCTTCATACCATTCAAAAATATGGGATAGGCTAACTTCGCGGGTCCGGCGGTTGACGCGGATGAAATTTTTATCATTGAGATTCATGCGGGTTCTCTCATCCAACTGCATCTCCAGTTTATCTCCGAAATATGCGCCATCGATGAGAGGCGGGCACGAGAGCGCGGCGCAGACCAGAGCAAAATGGATACGAGGATCTTTGAATGGCTTGCGGAGCTCGTTATTCTCGATGTCATTCAAGGTCAGCTTTTTTCCTGCGACCACGTGCTCTGTCTTGTCAAAAAAACCTGTAACGTCGAGGGGCGAGTTAATCGGGAAGACACGCGACACAGAATGAATCACTAAAATATTATAAGCATTGATCCAGAATGCTTTCACCTGATCCTCGCTCTTGAGAGTGTGCACGTCGAAATCTCTCACAGCGTTGACAAGTTTTTGTAACTCATTCGGGTTTTGTTGAATCGCTTTGTAATTCACTTTTGAGTCATGTACATACTTGCCGAGAAACATGTTGACGTCGTTAAAAAAGTTTGAAGAATCTGAATACGCGCTTGTAAACAGGGTACAAAAAAGTAAAATAACTGACATTCGTTTCACCCCTTTTTCCTTAATTTAATCTTTTATCGTGAACTCATAAACAAAATCAATGCTCTGTTGATTCCTAAGGATGGATTATTGGAGTATTGGGTTAAAGTAAAAGAAAAAATCAAAAAAACCAGTAATCCATCTATCCAATAATCCTATTGCATTAATAGGACTTACAGTGTTTTTACTGATTTCAGTTGTTTTCACGTGCAGTTGCGCCACGATAGGATTAATTTTTGCTTTACCAAAATTGTTTTGACTTTTGCTTATTTTTTTATATATTTAGCGGTCAAAATAACAAACCTTGAGACCATAAATAATTGTTTTTTCATGTATCTTGAATTTCAGGTAATCAAATGAGTCCTGTTAGCGAAAAAGCTGTGACAGAGGCGTTGCGAACCGTTGAGGAGCCCGTATCAGGACGGGACGTGGTCGCGAGCAACATGATTAAAAATGTTCGTATAAAAAATTCAGAGGTCACTTTTGCCATCGTCTTTAAGAGTGAAACATATCCTCATAAAGAACAAGTTTTAGCTCAAGCCAAAGCGGCTGTTTCGCAGCTCAGCGGCGTAGAGAGCGTCATACTCGAGTCACAGATACACAATCCGTTAAACGTTATCTCCTCACACCCTTCCGGGCCGGCTCCCCCTCCTCCGCAAGCTGCGCCGCCCCCCCGTAAGATACTACCGAACACAAAATACACTATCGCGGTCGCAAGTGGCAAAGGAGGAGTGGGCAAGACAACGGTTTCTGTTAATTTGGCTGTGGCTTTAGCTCAGACCGGAGTTAAGGTCGGGCTGTTGGATGCCGACATTTACGGGCCTAATATCCCGATCATGATGGGCGTGGAAGATAAATTAGGATCACGCAACAACAAGATTGCCCCTCTGAGCCGGTATGGCGTTGATATGGTTTCGGTCGGATTTATTGCGCAAGGAGACGCCGCCATTATTTGGCGGGGTCCCTTAGTTGGGCGGATGATCCAGCAGTTCTTACAAGATGTAGATTGGGGCGAGCTCGATTATCTGGTGATCGATTTACCTCCCGGTACCGGCGACGCTCAGCTCACCCTCACACAAACGCTGCCGCTCACCGGGGCTATCGTGGTGAGTACCCCACAAGACGTCGCACTGGCCGATGCGAAGAAAGGCATTAATATGTTTAAGAAAGTTAACGTGCCGGTGCTCGGCATCGTTGAAAACATGAGTTATTTTATCTGTCCACACTGCGACCAGCGAAGCGAGATTTTTGACCACGGCGGGGGGCAGCACGCAAGCAAGAAATTCGGCGTCCCGTTTCTTGGCGAGATTCCACTGGATATTAAGATACGAGTCGGCAGTGACCAGGGCAAGCCCATCGTAATTTCGGAACCGGACTCGCCTATCGCTTCCGCATTTAAGAATATCGCCGCTGCGATAGCAGACCAAGTCGGAAAAGAGCAGGCAAAAGATCCGGGAGTTCTAAAGCGTGTCTTTAAAATTTAATCGAGAGTAGGATAAAGTTCACTAAACCGGAGACAGCAAGGAAAGGATCAGCATGGCCGGTCACGACATATTAGTTCGTTTTTGGGGCGTTCGAGGCAGTCATCCCGTACCCGGTACGACGACCCTGCGCCACGGAGGGAACACCTCCTGCGTTGAGATCAGGACTCGAGAGCACGTCATTATTTTAGATGCTGGAACCGGAATTATCAATTTAGGGAACAAACTGATCGAGGAAAGACGCTCTTCGAAAAACACGCCGAGCAATATCACTCTCATTTTTTCACACACCCACCACGATCATATTCAAGGTTTGCCGTTCTTTTCACCAGCCTATGAACCGGATTGCAGGTTGCACATTTATGGCCCCAAATCTCTATCTGAGAATTTAGATCATATTCTCAGTAAGGCGATGAGTCTTCAGTATAGCCCAATTGAATTTAACGACCTCACAGCGGGAATTGAGATACACAATATCATGGAAAATGATGTTTTATGTTTCGAGGGAAGAACAGGCCAACCAGAGCTGCTCAAGCGATCAGCCGTAAAAAACATCTCAAAGTACAGCACTCTTATACGTTTTATGCGCAGCTATGGTCATCCAAGAGTCGGTGTATTCATTTTCAAAATTGAAGTAAATGGCAAGAGCGTTGTCTATGCGACGGATACGGAGGGATACGTCGGAACGGATACCCGTTTAGTGCGCTTTGCTCAAAATTCCAACTTGCTCATCCATGACTCACAATACACACCCGGTGAGTATTTAGACGTGAACTTTCCTCGACAGGGATTTGGACACAGTACTTATGAAATGGCCGCACATGTTGCCAGAGAGGCGGGCGTTAAAAACTTAGTTCTCTTTCACCACGATCCCTCACACGACGATGAGAAAATATCTGAGATGGAAGCCCGGGCCAAAGCGCTGTTTCCACAGACAACTGCCGGAGCTGAAGGTTTAGAGTTTACATTTTAGTGAATGCCTCATCAAAAAAGATTCATACGGTTTCCGCATCACACGTCGAAATGACGGAAATCATCCTTCCCAATGACGCGAATATATTAGGAAATATTTTGGGCGGGAAAGTCATGCACATGATCGACATCGCCTGCGCGATCGCCGCTCACCGCCATTGCCGAAAACCCGTCGTTACCGCTTCTATGGATTATCTGGACTTCAAGCACCCGATCAAAGTCGGGGACCTCATCATCATTAAAGCTTCTGTCAACCGGGTTTTTCGTACGTCGATGGAATGTGGCGCGAAAGTTTTTTCCGAGAATTTAAACACTGGCGCACGCAAGCATACCAGCAAAGCTTACCTGACTTTTGTCGCCCTCGATGACAATAAGAACCCAACGGAAATCCCTCCGATCTCTCCGGAAACCAAGGAGGAAAAGCGGCGTTGGCAAGCCGCCGGACTCCGAAGAGAGCACCGAATGAAACAGCGGCACATTTCAAATAAAGGGTAAAAAGAGTCACATCCGAGGAACCGATCACAGGGCATTACTCTTTTCTGTGGCAGTTCTGATTCTTTGGGCGAGTTTTTCTTGCCGGTTTGCCCCGTTGCACACATTAGTGGAGAGTTTAATTTACTAATTTAACGTTTTTTCTGCTCAAACTGATCTGAAGTTAAACCTGAATGAAATCCTGGTCATCTTGAGAATCCTGTTATCCTGTCAAAAATATGCCAATTCTTTGATATC
>JBHHWX010000062.1:0-17751 GCA_046756745.1 bacterium
GCACGCTCATTCCAAAATTTCCCTTAACAGCCCTTCGGTTTCGCCCTCAAGTGCCAAAATATCCACCTTTATTTCGTCCAACGACCGCAAAGGCTGATACTTGTAAAAATACTTGGTGAAGTTGATTTCATAACCAATACTGTCCTTGCCCCTGTCCATCCAGGCGTCGGGCACATGCGGCTTCACTTCCTTTTCGAAATAATCATCGATGTCATCCTTCAAAGGCACTTTCTCAAAATCCCTCAAACTCGAATCAGGTTTGGGATTTCCACGACTGTCTTTTTGGATAACACCGTTTTCAATAAGGGGACGTTCTACGGTTATCTTGGTATAACCGAAATCCTCATTGTCAAAGATTTTGCACTGTTCGCCTTCCTCGAAGTGCTTGTAAATCTTGGTTATCTCTTGAATCTGGTCGTCCGTAATGTAGTTGCGCTTATTGCCGAGACTCTTGCGCATCTTCTTGAAAAAACCGATTGCATTGATGAGTTGGACTTTACCTTTTCTATGTTCGGGCTTCTTGTTGGTGACTATCCAAATGTAGGTGGCAATTCCGGTATTGTAGAATAGCTCGGTCGGCAGCGCCACAATCGCTTCCAACCAGTCATTCTCAATGATCCATTTGCGAATATTGCTTTCACCTCCTCCGGCGTCGCCAGTAAAAAGCGGGCTGCCATTGTGTATAATAGCAATACGGCTGCCCTTCGGGGACATCTTGGAAAGCATGTGCAGTTGAAACAACAAAGCTCCGTCACTCACACGTGGTAAACCTGCGCTGAACCTACCACACGGGTCATTGGCTTCATTTTTGATGAATTCTTGTTCTTTCTTCCAGCTCACTCCAAACGGTGGATTGGAGAGCATGTAGTCGAATCTCTTACCCTTAAATCCATCTTGACTAAAACTGCTTCCTATTTTGATATTATCCGCAGCATCGCCTTTATCAACCGATATCAACACATCAGATTTTGCGATGGCGAAAGTCTGCTCATTGAGTTCCTGTCCGAACATGACAATTTCAATATCCGGATTTATCTTCTGTTGGATGTGTTCTTTAGCTATGGTCAACATGCCGCCGGTGCCGCAAGCCGGGTCAAAAATTGTTCGAATAATTCCTTTGCCTTTGAGTTCATCCTGGTGCTCTTCAAATAGCAAGTTGACCATCAACCGGATGACCTCACGGGGGGTATAGTGCTCTCCGGCGGTCTCATTGGACATTTCCGAGAATCGCCGAAGTAGCTCTTCAAAGATGTAGCCCATTTCATGATTTAAGACTTTATCAGGATGTAAATCGACTTCGGTGAACCTATCCACCAGCATAAAGAGCAAGCCATTCTTAACCAGCTTAGTTTTGATTTTATCCAACTGGAAATTCTCGATGATTTCATAGACGTTCTTGCTGAAACCATTGACATAATTATTGAAGTTCAGTTCAATGTTCCCTGCATCCTGTGAGAGTCGCTGCAAATCGAATCTGGATATATTGTAGAAGTTCAGTCCATTGGTTGAGTTTAACAAGACCGGCTGCAATTGGTCGTCTTGAAGTTCATTCTTGAATCTTTTGTAGGTTTCAATCACAGCGTCCTTGCTGTTCTCGAAAACGCAATCCAACCGTCTCAACACCACAAACGGCAGGATGACATCGCCATATTCATGTTGTTTGAATGCGCCACGAAGGATGTCGTCTGCGACGGTCCAGACGAAATTAGCTTTGTCTTGAAAGTTGTTCATGTGAAATCCGGCCTTTTCGAAGTCATTCAAGTAGTAAGGAGATGAGGCGTCATGTTTAATCAATTTATACATTCATTGAAATAAATTCAAGAAAATTTTAGCCAAGGGGCCTTTGCTGCATCGACCCGATAACCCCTTGTGAAATGGAGCACTAAGCCAGGGGAATATTTCCCTCTTAGTCAATCTCACTAAACGAATTGGTGTTCAAGGAGAGATTTTTCATATTTATGCTGGAAAGAATACGGTATCTGGGACTATCTATTCATTGGGCGTGATTTACACAAAATAATATCGCCAGTATTGCTTTGGTTCAGACTCTAATTATTTGGGGGGTTATTAGACGCGGGGTCCATAAATTTAGTCTCCGGATGATCGGCTTTCCAGGCGCTCCCGCGAGTCTTTGTCGATCGAAATTCTTCAAGAGTCCGATCTGCATGAGGCCCACTGATACACGTCAACCCATCTTCACCTTCTAAGTGATACCACAAGCTTTCTGTTTCATAATCATATAATACGAAAGTATCGCTATACGTCCACCCGCTGGCGCTTAAGGTAAGAACGGAGTCTTGACCTCCGGTAGTAGTCAAACCAGCTAGTTCCCGGCTGTACACGGCAGCCAAATCGACCAGCGGTCAGTAAGCCACGGCTACATGCAAATCACCAAATTTTTCATCAGCGATCTCATGCCGGGTTAGGTCGACAATAGAATAGCCTCGAGTGCCGTCACTCAGGGGCCGAGTGCCATTATTTAGGGTCGTCCCAAGAACAAGAAAGTCAGCCTCATCATCGGGATAGAGCGCGTCGCCAGGGAAAAGCATCTTAGGATTTAAGATGGGCCGGATGGCATTGGGACCCAAGCCAAATTGGAAATTTGGACGGCTCCATGTCATACCGCTTTTTTGCGTGGGTGACATTCCACTTTTTCCCGGTCCTATCAACGATGAAAATTCGCTCATCGTCCTGAATGATCTTTTCAGGCTCTGAATTTGCATCCGGACTAGAGGGGGCTTGACTACAAGCAGTCAAAACAATTATTTTTCTATGATAATAGCGCTTACGAAATAAAATCGATTCATCATTCAATTTGCTGAATTTGTGGTTAGAAGAGAGAGGGTTTACCTACTGCATCAAACCCACGGATGCGAAATATTCCCATCTAGCGTGCATAACTGATAGACTGGTAAAACGGACTTAAGTCTGCAAAAACGTTACTATTCAGATATCGCCCAAAAAGGCAAAACGATTTTGGGCAAAACCATTGAAAAAGCTTCATTTCCCTGCAGGTCAAATGACCTCAACGCACAACCTTACCCGTACTCTTTCTCTTTTCTCTAACTCGCTTTTGAAGTCTTTGGAAAACAAGCAAGAGGTGTGGAACAAACGCTAACCTTCTTAAAGAAGGTCAGCGTTTACTGGAAGGGTGCCATCAATCCTCTGTTTCTTTCATGACTTCATTGACAATAGGTATTTCGTCGAGAGTACCTCCTAGCAGTGAATTGAACAACAATTTGTAAGTGCCCCTGGTCTGACCACGGAATTGTGGACGAAAACCGACAAGAATGACATTCCCCCTGCCCAAACCGACTCGTACCATCGCAGCCTTACCCCCGATGTATTTCTTTTCTCCAAGAGCCCAACCGCTCATGAGAATATCCTTTTTCACATAGCGAGCGATGACTTCAACAGCGGGGGAAGGTGCTTCCGGAATATCTTCTTTGCCGCCTTCGCCCTCGCGGGATAATTTGACGACCTTGAAGGCCCTGCTGCGACTAAATGAAGCCGCTGCGTCCTGTTGCATGCCATAAGCAAGCGGATGTTGTGTATCTACCTCAATTTTCACTAAGGAACCTGGAATGAAAAATTGTCTTGAAGATAGTTTGGAAACAACATTCTGAACAGGCAGTCCGAATTGCTCAATGGCAAAATCACTTGCGCCATCGAGGGCAACAACGGTTCCGCCTTCTTCCACGTACCGTTTTAGAACAACGGCTCCCTCTACTCCAAGCCCACCGACAAATTGTTTCGGCATGGTGCCGATTGCGTGACCATTAAGAATTCCTTTTGCAGATTGATGCGGCAGAATGATTGCGTTGTAACCAGCAAGATCCCCCCTTTGAATATCGACATCATGCAGAGTATCGGCGACAAATTCATATTCCTCTAAGAGCCATCGTGTCCACCCTTCATCCATATTGCTGATCCAGGATTTGTAAATTCCTATTCTCGCCGGTCTCAGTGGCATTTTTGCGGAAGGCTCCTGGTCGACACCCCAAAAATCGAGCCCAAGTGTCTTAGACAGAGTGGCAACTTTCTCAACTGTTTTTTCCCCATTCGATTCAATGACAAAGGCGCCGGCATCAAGTTTGTGTTTCTTAACAGAAAGGGCCTCGCGACTTAGAAAAACTTTTTCTCCGCTGTTAAGTAGTCTGTTTACAGCAAGGATGCTGGCATTGGATCGGTGAGAGAGCAGATAACCAAAGCCGACTCTTCCGCGAACCTGACCAGATTCCGGGGATACCATCCCTGATACCTCGGCCGCTTGCGCATCAAATGGTTTGTCGATGCGGTCTATGTTGACGCCCATCTGTAACGGCAAGGTCCAGCCGGCAAGATCGTAAGGGGTTTCGGGTGGACCATTCGGCGTGCGCCGACGATCGGGATACTCCTGCTTCTCCAGCAGATCAACAAGATAAGGCCGAAATGCCTGAGCAGCGTATATGATATGCGAACCGGCCCGGTATTTTTGGTCGCCGGCCTTAAAGCTTTTTGCTGCTTTATGGACCTCCACACCTCCGATTCGCAGTACATTGATAAGGTTCAATTCTTCACCCGAGTTCCACTGCTCGCGGGGAATAACGTATGCATACGGTTTTTCGGTTTCTCCTTTGGCGATGGCATCGCGGCCCATGGAGTAGATGTTGTAAAGCCATTGCTGTTTGAGGTCGGTGGCGATTCTTAGAACCGCCATGGAGGCGGTGAGCATGTATTGCACTGGATCCTTGAAGTGGGATTCCCCGCCTTTCCAGGGATAGGGATAGAAGATATCTGTACCAGATGTTGGAATCCCTCCCCCCCGTCGGCTCGCGATGGTTTTAGGAATGGAATCGGGATCGAAGAATCTCGGCGTTGGCGTTGCATGGCTGGTCTCGGTGAGAATACCGATCATATTGTGGAAATACGGCACCGTACGCATGCCGCCGTTCCACCACATACTGTAAACAACATCAGAAACGACGCCAGACATCTTTTTTACCGCAAAACGATTGGCCATAGCGCTGCCTACCAGGTTCACGCCCGTGGTAACCCCTGGGTGAATATTAGGATTTACCGGATCGGCAAAGGGCGGCAGGAAGATCCGCGTCCAACTCGGTCCGGTTTGATGGTGGTTGTAAACGATCTGTGGGTACCATTCATTGTAGACCATCTGAGTAACCGCTTTGGACTCCGGCATATTGTTCATAAACCAATCGCGGTTGTTGTCATGACCGACATAAAAATGATACAGCCACGGCGGGCGGGTCGTTTCAAAAGGGGTTCCCAGGTTTCGTTTGTACCAGGAAGCCACGATGTCCAATCCGTCAGGATTCATCACCGGCATGAGCAACAGAATCGTATTGGCGCGAATCGATTGCATCTCAGACGTTTCTTCAGTGGCAACTTTGTGGGCAAGTAAGCTGGTCATCTGAGCATGAGCAACTTCAGTAGCGTGCAACCCACCATCTATCCAAGTAATGGATTTGCCTTCTTTCACCAGCTTACGAGCTGTCTCTTCATCAATGCGGGCGCGAGCCAACTGCTCGCTGATACTGCGCCAGCGGTCGAGTTGTTTTAGATTTTCCTCGCTGGAGATGAAAAGCAGAAGCAGTGGCTTCCCCAGAGTCGACTTGCCGATTTCTCGCATCTGTACCCGGTCACTGGCTGCATCCAGGCGCTTGTAGTAGTCCAGCATTTGATTATAGGACGCGAGTTTGTAATCATCGCCCGGGTTGAACCCGAAGACGTCTGAAGGATGTGGCACTTGTGTCAAGAGTTTCCCGGCCGACAACAGGGATAAAAGCAAACTGAAGGTCAACATCGCGATTAGATGCGCATTTTTGAACGTAATCATTTGCGTCTCCTTAAATTGTGAAAAGTTGTCAAGATTAAACAAAAGGCTTCCGGATCCTCAATGATTGTCACTTAACTGTTGTCAAGCCTCTGGCCTCGAGTTTAGCGTTTAATTTCGGTAGCTCCTCAGTCAATACGCTTTGCAGATCAGCAAGATGTGGCGCTAGTATTTTTTCAATATCCTCGAGCCGCTTGCCGGCATCGCGTCCTGGTTTCTGGTCGGCGACTGTGGTCATGCTGTAGAGATAAGTCAACTGTCTATTCAGCATGGGCTTGAGCTGGGCGCCAACTTTGCCGTTTTCAGTTTGGACGAGCGCTTGTTCTATTTTCGTAAGTTTTAAACGGATTGATGTTGCTTGAGCCTCTATGTCAGCGCCGCTGTCGGAATTGGCAGCAACGCTGTCGAGGTGACTTCGGACTTCACGGATTCGCTGCACCGCCCGGCGTAATTCGCTAATCCGAGAGCTGATTCGGGTGTTCAAATCAAACTGTTCACGAAGGTCAGCCAATGTGACGCCATCTGCAGCTACCCTTGGATCTATCTGCAGCTCAAAGTTTTGGGTTTGGCTCCAGTCACCGATTGTCAATCGGACCCGGTAGGGACCCGGCACAGCCAGCGGTCCTCTCACAGCACGCTGACCTTTGAGCGACGCCGTATCGGGATAGCGCATATCCCAGATGAAGCGGTGCATCCCGGCTTTTTGTGCCAGCGGCTTCGGTAACGGCCGGCGGCTGAATGATTCCTCAGTACCTGACCGGGATGCACTCTTCGTGGTGTCGCTGGAAAAACTCCTTACCGGATCGCCCGCTGCGTCAAGGATATCGACGACGACCTCTTCGCTGCCTTCTCTGGCCAGAGAATAGTAAATCATGACGCCGTTTGACGGATACTCGGGCGTCGCACCGTCACCCCGGCGTGGCGTAGAAGGCCAGCGACTCCGGTAGGCGTCTCTTGGTTTGAACAGATAGGCTGAAGAGGAGGCCACTTTCTCATTAAGTTGATGCAGCGGCGTTACATCGTCGAGAATCCAGAATGAGCGACCCATGGTAGACAGCACCAAATCGTTGTGATGCACTTTGATATCTGTAATCGGGGTTGCTGGCAAATCTAGCTGCAGAGACTGCCAGTGTTTACCGTCATCAAACGAGACGAACATACCGAATTCCGTACCTGCATACAACAGGCCCTTGCGGGCAGGATCTTCGCGGATAACCCGAGTCGGGTAGTCATCGGGAATGCCGTTTGTACCGTCGGTAAGGCGTTCCCAGCTCTTACCGTAATCCTCTGTTTTGTAGATGTACGGCGACCAGTCATCGAGCATGTAGCGGTAAATCGCCACGAACGCACGCCCGGGCGCATGGGGCGATGGCTCCATGGTTTGCACCCGGCCGCCGGACGGCAGGTCAGGCGGCGTGATATTTTGCCAGTTTTGGCCGCCGTCGCGCGAAATGTGTACCAGACCGTCGTTGGTTCCTACCCAAAGCACGCCCTCTTCATGTAATGATTCTCTGAAAGCATAAATAGCGCTGTACACCTCTTCGCCCGTGATATCGTGTGTAATCGGTTCTCCGGAATACCCTTGTGTGCCGGAAGGCTTGGCCGTAAGGTCCGGGCTTATTATCTCCCAGGTCCGGCCTTCATCAGTGGTTTTGTGAACATACTGCGAGGTATGGTAAATGACCTCCGGGTTATGCGGCGAAATCTCGATCGGTGAGGTGCGTTGAAAACGGAAAGGCATTTCACTGGCAGCGTGCCCGTAGTTGAAATGCGGATAGACCCAGTATTGCATCTCCTGGCCGGTCAGACGATTGTAGCGGCTAAACCGGCCTTTGCAGCCGCCATAAACGATGTGCGGTTTCAGAGGATGTACCGCGAGTGGGCCTGTTTCGCACCCAGCCACCGCGAGCCAAAACTGCTTTGGAGAAATCAGTCCCCGCGCAACGGGTGGCAGGCTCGGCACCCTGATGGTACTGTTATCCTGTTGTTCACCGTAAACCCAGTACGGAAACTGGTTGTCAACCACGACATGGTAGAGTTCGGCGGTGGCCTGGTTGTGCTGCACCGACCAGCTCTTGCCGCCGTCGAGGCTGACATTGGCGCCGCCGTCGTTGGCCTGAAAAAGAAACTCGTTGTTTTCAGGGTTGATCCACAGGTCGTGATTGTCACCGTGTGGCGTTCGCACACGAGTGAATGTGCTGCCGGCGTTTACGGATCGAAAGAATCCTTCATTGTTCACGTATAGCGTGTTTTCGTCATGAGGGTCCGCGGTAACGTGCGTGTAGTAGAAGGGTCGGTGCATCAAACTCTTTTGCGAGTTGATGAGGTCGAAGTGTTGCCCGGAGTTATCTGAACGGTAGAGTCCGCGCTGCTCTCCCGGCGCCTCAACGAGCACGTAAACTCGTTTGGGGTTGGCCGGTGAAACAGAAACGGCTGTTTTCCCAATGGGCGCTTCGGGCAAACCCTGGGTCAACCGGGTCCAGGTGTCACCGCCGTCAACCGTCTTGTAGAGTCCACCTTCTTTGCCGCCGCTGATGATCGTCCAGGGCTTGCGTTCAGCACGCCACATACAGGCGTAAATCTCGTTTGGATTTCGAGGATTCATGGACAGATCAACGGCGCCGGTCCGATCTGACACGAAAAGTTTCTGTTCCCAGGTTTCGCCGCCATCCTTTGAACGGTAGACACCGCGCTGCGGGTTTGGGCCGAATGCGTGGCCGAGAACAGCCACGTAAACCAGATTCGGATCTTCGGGATGGACCGCCATCTTGCCTATTTGCCCGGCTTCAGGCAATCCAATGAAATTCCAAGTCTCACCGGCATCGATGGATTTGTAAACCCCGCGACCCGTTGAAACGTTACTGCGGATGCAAGCGGAGCCGGACCCCACATAGATTACGTTCGGATTCGATTTCGCGACAGAAATGGCGCCAATCGAGCCGACCTTAAAGTATTTGTCGGATACATTTTGATAACTGCGGCCGTTGTTGGTCGTTTTCCAAACGCCGCCCCCGGTTGAGCCGAAGTAGAGCGTTGGCGGGTTTCCCGGCACCCCGGCAACCGCCGTGACGCGCCCACCACGATAAGGACCTATCATACGGTAGTCGAGTCCTTCATAAAGTTTCGGACTATAAACGATGTTGGGATCAGACCTTTGCTCCTGAGCAAGAAGAGCCGTTCTGCTCCCAGTCATTTCCATGCTGAATGCAACAACAATTACGGTGGCAACAACCAACCCGTAATGCAGTAAACTGTTTTTTCGCATGAGGCAACTCCAATCCAATTAATATTTCTGAGAATGGCAAAATAATGTAATAGCAAAATGATTGACGGGGAAAGCAATGTCGATAACTCCCAGCGCGGCAGAGCCGCAGATTATGAATTTCAAACAATGCTCACGCAGAGACGCCGAGTTTTTCTTTATGTTTTCTCTTTGCACGCCCTGCGAACTTGGATTTTAAATCATTTTGCCATAAAATAATTTTGCCTTATCTTCTGACACTTCTGACTTTGCACTGAACAAAATCCTCCATCATCTGCGGCTACTCAAATGCTGCATCCACCGCAAGGGTTGTGTACAACAGCACATTTGCGCCGTCGTTAATGTCCTGCGGGCGTGAGAATTCTTTTGGAGAATGGCTGATGCCATCCACGCTGGGAATGAAAATCATACCGATGGGCGCAAATTGAGCGATGCTCTGAGCATCGTGTCCCGCACCGCTTGGCATCGGCATTGCGCTCAGACCCAAGCCGGCAGCGGCTTCACTGATGAGCTGGCGGATGCGTGTATGGGTGAGCGCAGCGCGGGAGGTATAGAAATGATCGAAGTTAAAGGACGTTCCTGTTCCTTGTGCAATGTTTTGCCCCGCAGAGGCAATTTGCCGGAACAGCCGGTCTATTTTTCCCATATCAAGATCACGCAGCTCCAGACTTAGACTGACTTTTCCGGGAATGACGTTTGGCGCCCCCGGAAACGCCTGAATCCGTCCAACCGTGCCGACCTGTCGACCGGGCGTTTCAGTCACGATTTTGTTCACGGCTTCAATAAACCTGGCCGCCGCAAGCAGTGCATCTTGGCGCTTGTCCATGGGGGTCGTGCCGGCGTGATTGGCGAAACCCTCGACGGAAACGTTCCAGCGTTTGATGCCAACGATGCCTTCCACCACACCTATCGATATATTCTTGCTCTCGAGAACAGCTCCTTGCTCTATGTGCAATTCCAGATAAGCAGCAATCTCACCTGACTGACGCCGAACCTGCTCCAGCCGCTCAGGATCGCCGCCGATATACCGTATCCCGTCGCGAATGGTCTTACCGCTGCTCGTGACCAGGTCGAACTCCTTATCCATGACTTCACCGCTGAGGAGACGGCTGCCGGTCTTGCCGCCCTCCTCGTTTTGAAACACCACGATTTCCAAAGGATGGCGGGTGACATACTTGTGTTCATACAGGATATGCGCGACCTCGATCGCGGCCATAACTCCTAATGGGCCGTCATAAAGTCCCCCATTAGGGACAGAGTCGATATGCGATCCGAGCATCAAGGGAGGCAAGTCTGACGCTCGTCCTTCACGGCGACCAATGATATTGCCCGCAGGGTCGATGTGGGTTTCCAAGCCGGCAGTGCGCATCAGGTTTATAACATATGACCGCGCAGTCCGGTCTGCGTCGCTAAAGGCTATACGGCTTGCTTCCCCGGAAGCCTCGGTGACTAGCCTGCGTAGCGTTTGAAGATGGCCGTTCAGCCTTGAGCCATCCACACGCCAGCGCTCTTGCGGGCCTGACAACAACAGCATAGGCGCCAGAATCAGAGCAGCGGAGAGGATTACTACTTTCATGTTGAACCGACGTCGAGCCATACCGTTAAAGCGGGTTTATTGATAAATCGTGCCATTAATTTTAAATAGTGATTGAACGAAAACTTGATTTTTGATGTCTTTGCGAGCGTTTCTCAGCGAAGCAATCTCCTTATTAAGCACGGTATGAGATTGCTTCGGCAAAAAGCGCCTCGCAATGACAGCTATGTTTACAGTTTTCGTTCAAACACTAAATAACACTACCTCAAAAAAAGGCCGATCATGGAAATGTTAACCACAACCGGCCTTTGAAAGGTCTTCTTCCTACGAAAACTTAGATGGAAGGACGAGCCGAATTAACATTCGGGTTGGTATCTTGTTCATCAAGACCGATCGGAAACGACAAATCAACGCCGCTGAAAGGTCGTGGATTGGCGCCACTACCATCATCAGGTCCTTTCCAGTCATGGATTTCCCAGAAGTTGTAGTCGCCGGGCCGTCCTGCTTCTTGCCAACGGCGAATGGCCCCCAAACGTCGGCCTTCCAACCAAAGCTCGATGCCGTGCTCGCGCTTGAGCAAGGTCCAGCCTTCTTCGACTGAGGCAGCCGCTACAGGCGGCACGCCCGCTGCCGTACGAAGTTCGTTGATGAAACTGACCGCAGTAGCAAAGTCACCGCCATTCACCAAGGCATTTTCAGCCAAAATCAGCTTCATTTCCTGGCTGCTGGACAGACGGATCGGGGAATCGCGTTTATCATGCTTGAGTTGGAAAAACCAGGAAATTTGCTCCCCATCGACGGTGGCGTCGCCAAAGGGTTCGCCCGGATCGGTTCCGTAGGGGGTCCGGGGATCACCAGCTTCGGCGCTTTCCTGGTTGGGACTGTGCCAGACAGTATGGGCACGGTAAGGGCCGTCGCCACTGCCGGCATAGTAAATCCGGTTGTACTGAGGCAGGTCAATGTTGAAGTAGGGCATGTCATAAGACCAGTCATCTCCAGCAGCGGACAGCACAGCCTGGGCGTCAGCGACCGCGTTCGCCCAATCCCCCAACCACATGCGCACAGAGGCACGGCCGGCCTGTGCGGCCCAAGCTAGCTCACTTTCGCCGGCACTGCTGGCGACCGACATCGCTTCGGTGAACTGACCTTCAGCGCGTTGAAATGAAACGCTGATCGGTTCAGGCGCGCCGCCATCGATGACCGTACAACAGAAGTTTTCACCAATAAGCCGGTTCGAGTAGGCTGCCCAGATCAGGATTTGCGCAGCAAGCCGCGATGATGGAAAATCGGCATCCATGTTTTGGCGCAAGTGTTCGAGACCCTGCTCAGAGACACTTCTCGCACGTTGTGAAAAGTTCCATTGGGTATTGGTTTGGTCATCGTTCAGCTCGCCGTTCCGAACCTCGGGGGCGATACCAAAACTGCCTATGGAGCCGGAGGGGGTAATCTCCCTTACAACTGCGCCGCCGGTATACCCGACCCAATTCAATGCTTCAGCCAGCATACGGCCAGCTCCATTGACAATCGAAAGGTTTGCTGAATTGTCGTTGAGAAATTCATCCTGTACAGGCCCCGGATTTGTCACGGTAAAATCACAAGCGCCGAGGATAAACAACGCGCTTGCTAAAACCAGAGGCCAGATCCATTTAATATCAAGTAGTTTTTTCATAACTTTTTCCTATTTTTTCTGGCGATATTTAAATATTTCTCCCGGTGTGTCTGAGGATTCACAGCACACCAAAACTAAATATCGTTCTGATTAAAATTGAAAGCGCAGCGAGAAGGTCCAGGTAGACGGCGCCGGAATGTTCTCATCGATATAACGTATGCCATCCCGGTCCACTTCAGCGCCTGTCCGACCTCCGCGGCGACCGGCCATTTCCGGGTCAAAGAGCAGGAAGTCATCATTGAGCCAGCGGAAGATGTTGCGACCCGAAAGCGTGAACCTCACGTTCCGAACCCCCTGGAAATTTAGATTTAATGGAACACTCAGCGTCAGCTCGCGCAATTTAAAGAAGTCAGCCGGGTAAATAAAGATATCTCGAGCAAGACTCGTGGTACAGGCAGCGCGCTGGAATGCAGTCAGCCCATCGACATTGCCTTCCGCAATGAGCTCATAGGCATTTCTGCCGCCAATGACCAGCTCATCACAGTATGAGAACGCGCCGCGGCGCGCCGCATTACTCGAAGCGGTATCCTCGATATAGTGGCCAGCCATGTACTCACCCCGGGCAAATAAGGTAATTCCTTTAGGTAGTCTTAAACTAATAAAAGCGCCTATGGTGTGCGTGGGCAGATTCGGGCCATAAAAGGCACGCGTGTCTTTATTGCCGGCCTCGTCTAACGCGAAGACGGGATCTGCAAACTCATCCGGATTGAGGATTTTTATGCCCACAACGGCCGGCGCCGGGTCACCCAACTGAATACGACCGCCGCCTGCGCTCGGCAGGGTAAAGGCCGCAGCCCCACCGAGATCCTTGACCTCACTAAAGTTGGTAGCCAAGGTACCGCCGATGTCAAGACCGAAATTGTGTTTTTCAATAAGGGTTGCATTTACCGCCAACTCGACTCCACGATTGTTGATTTCTCCGACATTCTCCAACTGACTGCCCAAAAAACCAAGCGAAGGAATTTGTTCGACCCGGAACAGCGCATCACTGGTGGTCGCGTTATACCAGGAGAAATCGACGCTCAGACGTTCCTGCATGAACGCAGCTTCAAAACCAAACTCAATCTCCGTGGTACGTTCCGGCGCGAGATTGGGGTTGCCGACGTTCTCAGGCTCGAACGCCACCTGACCTCCCCAGCCAACTGGATTCCAGGTACGAACGGCGTCAAAGGCGCCTGGCGCTCGACCTGCTTGCCCCCAGGCGGCGCGCAGTTTTACGCGACCCAGGTTGCTTGGCCAAAAAGATTCATCCGAGATCATATAGGCAGCGCTTACCTTCGGATAGGTTTGCAATCCGAAGTCATCTCCAAAGGCGCTGTTGCCATCGACACGCAGACCCAATGTCAGGAAATACTTGTTCTTGAAGTCGAACAGGGCTTGGCCGAAAAAGCCGGCGTTGACAACTTTCTGTCGCGACTCACGAGAAAGCTGCACGGCAGCGCTGGACACTGTCGGTTCCCCTGGCGGCACATCTTCGCCGTAAGCCAGCACACTCACTGTACTATTGTCAACTTTCTGGCCGCCAACCGTCAGGTTGGTGCGAAAATCCGGCGATACCCGCCAGTCGTAAGAGGCGCTATATTCTAACGTCAACGTTTCGCCGGTCCAGTTCTCAACCGAGAGGATTCCATTTCGTGCACGAACAAACCCGAACCGACGTATGTTGCGCAGCTCGATAGCAGAACGGTCAAATCCTACGTTAAACTTATGGATGAAATTCGGGATAGGTTCGTAGATCATTTCAGCGCCTGTAAGGAGGCGGTCAATTTCAGTGGTGATCTCATACTCGAGCAGTTGTTCGAGCTCGGACTTAAAATTAGGATCTTCCCAGTCCGTGCCGAAATAGCTGGCCCGGCCACGCAGTGCGTTGAGTGTAAGCCCATGGGCATTGTTGCCGCCCGGAGGATTCTGTACGTCTGAGTTCGAGAACGTAGTCGTGACGTTAACTTGCAGGTTCTCTAACGGGCTAAAGCCAAAATTACCTCGCACCTGTACCTGCTGTTGTTCAGAGTTCGGCAAGACCCCTTCCTGATTGTTGAAGAGACCAGAGAGATAGTAGCGCATGTTCGCGCCTCCACCGCCGACAGAAACGGAATACTTCGAGCGGTAACCGAGATCAATAAATGGATCCAACCCCATATACGGACGTTTCTCTGTGCCGTATTCGAGCATCCTGTCGAAGCCTTGGTCGATTTGTACGCTCCAGTTTGGTTGTCCAATCCGTCCTTTTTTAGTAAAAATCTGAACAACGCCCCCGGCGGCTTCCGTACCATACAGTGTGGTAGCCGAAGCGCCTTTGATAATCTCGACGCGTTCGACATCATTGGGGTTGATATCGTTAAGCGGGCTTGTAATCGAACCGGTGCTGCGGCCGCTGAACCCGACCGGCGGAACATTCTTTGGATAAGCGTCAGCCCGAACGCGAACACCGTCGATGTAAATCAGCGGTGCGTTACTCATCGCCACGCTATTATTGCCACGCAGCCGAATGAGACCGCCTGACCCTGGATGTCCGCTGCCAAATTGTACGTTTAGGCCGGCAACACGCCCCATGAGCAGATTGTCAACGTTGCCAAGCGGCTCTTGTACGTTAGTAATATCGAGCACGGCGATGCTGTTACCGATTTCCCGTCGTCGCGCCTGTCCAGCGGTACCGGTTACGATCACTTCGTCCAGCAACAACACATCTTCCTCTAACTGAAAATTAACTGTTACCGCCTGGTCCAAAGATACCGTAACTTCCTGGACCATGAGTTTGTACCCAACAAATCGCACTTCAACCCTGCGGGTTCCAATCGGCACGCGCTCAATAGTAAAATCGCCACGACTATCCGTTGCCGTTCCCAGCGAAAGATCTTGCACGATGACGTTTGCACCCGGAAGCGCATCTCCCGTTCTCGCATCCAGGACATTTCCTTTGATGGTACCATTCTGACCAAGCACTATCCATGGTACACTGAGTAGAAAAACGAATATTAAACTAAACTTTAAGTACCTCATCATGCCTCCTTAATGTTTTGTTAATAGTGCGCAACAAGTTGACAAAAAAATAATGGACGGTCGATCACCTCCTTCGTCGGTAATAGTCATAAGAATATAAGGTTATCTCTGACATACGACTGTCCTCCTCAAGGTTAGTAGGAAATTTAGAAATGAACTTTCAGCGGAGAATTGCCTCGAAGAATCACTTTATCCTTCAAATATCGCATTCCAAGACTCAGATTTCTCTTTAGTCGGAATAACACGTGAAAGCAAGTGAGAAATGTTAGTTACAACAAATTAAGCTAGAAAATTTACCACAACTGAAGCCGAGGAAACTGATCGTGCAGAAATAGAATCTGGCCCCAGTTTAAACGAAGCTATGAGAATTCGTTATTCTAATCTAACGATACTAAGACATTAAGACAAAAGGAAGAGCTGAGAGAAGACGTTTTGATGAAATCTGGGAACCAATTCTCTTTCACGTTTCTCAGATCTTACCAAAATGTAATGTTGCCAATGATGTGCCAGTTTTAAGTCGATTGTATTTTACCTTATCCTAATTTCTAATATTTCAGCAAGTTATAATTAACTTTCTTTTTATATTTTTGTTTCATAGTATCTGTTGCATGCAAACATTTGCATAGTACTTGTGCAAACTTTTGGCGAAATGGATCGCTTGTTATCTGTTTATTCTCTGGATTCTTTCTGCGGACGAGCTATAAAATGAAGTTAATTAAAGCAAAATAATATCGATGACCCCACTTGGATGATTTGTACCAAATTTAGTTGTTGCATCCGCTGCGCTATAGAATCGAATTTCAGTGATTTCATGTGCAGAAAAATTTGATAGTGATCCTAATGTGCCATGCTTCCTGCCATTGACGTAAACCACCGGGTAGGAGGCTTGTTCAGATAAGAGTGCTTTGCGCCCGCGCCCCTGCAACCATATTGGGCGCAATCTTTGTATGATCTCGTAAGCGGTACTCGTGCTATGGCTCATAATATCTTCAGCAGAAATACGGTTGCGGGAATATTGGCCTTTCTTAGCTTTCGCACCAGTGGTCGATGAACACGCAGCGATTCCTATTACGAACAAGAAGAATGCGATAGATAAATAACGCATGATTTCTCCTTTCAATTTTATGTAAAATCGGGTACGTTGGTCATTCATGACGTTATTGAATAACTCTGTCCTCGTTTATACAAATGAAGTCTTACAACATCGACAATCTTTTGTCGATAATTTTTCTAAACGCCTAACCCTGACGAGAGTTATAAATCAACAGAATCATTCATACAAAAGCCCACCTAAAGTTATGACGACGAATTCGGTCTTCATTTGAGCTTTTGTGACGTTGACTCTACAGGATAACCAGCGGTTTTCCAAGCTTCAAAGCCGCCAAGCAGAGCGTACGCACGAGTAAAGCCATACTGATATAAAATGAGCGCCGAACTGGCGCTGCTGTGCTCTGCCGGTCACGTGCAGTAAAAAATGATATCCCGATCTTTCGGAAAGTCGTCCAGCCGAGAAATTGTTTCGCTATAAGGGATATGTAGCGCACCTGGGATGTGACCTTGTTCGTATGCCTGCTTTGAGCGTACATCCACGATAACGATAGCTTCTCCGCCATCCAGGCGGGCTTTAAGATCTCCGACAGTGACACGGGGCACCTCGGTAATATCCTTGGGGATATCGGAAGACAGGGAGTTGTTATCCGAACGACAGGATAATCCGATAAGCATTAGAACGAGGACAGTGATACGAAACGTGCTTTTCATAGCAACCTCCATCCGGCTTTTAGTATTATCAATAAAGTTGTGCAAAAAAGTGCAAAAAATAGAACGCGGATGACACGGATTTAACGGATCGGAACGGATTGGACTTAACGGAATGTGTCGAAGCGGTTGGGGCGTCGAGTTTGTCAAAAAAGGTGTCCAACGCTACTGATGTAATCTCTAACATTATTTTATCAAAACAAAAGCAAAATTTCCCGCTTTATTTTCTTAAAATATTTTCTCCACCTTATCCTTCCGGACGGTTATATTCTTTTTGGGACTAACAATACAAAGTCCCCGGGAGAACCCGGGATCTTGGTAGAGCTCACGCTGGGGACTTCGAACAAATTAAAAGCGATATTATCATAGTCATTTTTGTCAACAGTGTCAAGAGTTATTTGGGGTTGTTGGTCACCTGGCCTGAGGCCTACCTCAAGCCGTGCCGTAAATGCGGAGGCAAGACCATCCGCTGGGGGTACGACTGGCGTTTGTTGCGGCCATCCGGAAAACCCATCCGAATCCAGCGGGTTCGCTGCAAGGGGTGTGGACGCACCAAACAGGTGCTGCCCGCCTTTCTTCTGGCCAAAAAACATCATCTCACCTCGGTGTTGTCGACACTTGCTCTGGCTCATATAGACTCATCCTGCTGGGCCAGCCCCATCTCAAAAAACTCATCTACCTGAAATCCCTCG
>JBHHWX010000063.1:0-17635 GCA_046756745.1 bacterium
TTGGTCGTACAGTTACTGGATGGTTTTGCAACGACTTCGGAAAATGTTCGAGGGATGTCAAGAATTAGAAGCCGTGCAACTACTGCCAGGTGGCACAGACGTATGGGATTGTTCCTAAGCGTTCCGCTGGTTTTATGGATAGTTTCCGCGTTCCTTCTACATTACTTCGGACTAACCATGCCTAACGGTCTGCAAGGCGTTTACCGGCTTTCGCCCTACAACTCGGTGGATGTTGAACTGTCAACAGCGCGAATCCAACCTGACTCGCTTCTTGCAAAACTGCGCACTCATTACGAACTCGATGAGATTTACTGGCTGAAGCTACAGTCGAGAGGCCAGCATTTGTGGTATGTAGTTAAGCCGAATCCATTCAGCACGGGTATGGTGTTCGACGCCCGCACGGGTGAGCGTCTCGACCCGCTGTCCGATGAGAAACTCGAAATCGTGGCGAACGAAACCCTCAGCGGAACGCAGGCGGTCAGCATGTCTTCTATCGATGAATATCATCGGGATTATACGCTCAAAAAGGTTTCCGCTGTCAAAGTAATTATGGAGGGCGAACAGCCCACGGAGTTAATTCTTTCTCGTCACACAGGAAGAACGTTGCGACGCTCGGATGAGCAGGCCCAACAGTTTAACTGGTGGTACAAAACCGTTCATGTGTTTCAATGGGGCGACAGCATGGCGTTCTTTACCACAATCTTGTACCTTGTAGCCGCCTGTGTCGTGGTTCTGGCTATCTTCGGATTGCGTCTTTGGTGGCAGCGGCGCGGTCAGGCGAAAAACGTTTATCAAAAGCGCAATTTGAAAACACGGCGCTTGCACCGACGACTGGGAATTGTAGTTGGGACTTTGGTTTTCGCTCAGATGTTTTTGGGCGTCTATATGTGGCTCAGTCTTGGTCCCTTGCGGGATCCGTTTCGCGGAAAAAATACGTTTAATGACGATTGGACGGGAGGAATTTCCACGAGCGCGGATTTGCCGGATATGGAATCGGTGCTTTCCAGAATCGTTCCGTTCACGGATTCACATGCACATCCCATCCAGTCGATTCAATGGCGAATGTTAGGTGAGAAGGCCGTTTGTATCATCAATTGGTGCAATAATGAGACCGGCGAGGTGTTTGATTTGCAGACCGGGCAGCCCATGGGCGATCTAAGCCCGGAAGCCGCCGGGCGCGCGGCACAGAGACTGATGAAAGGGGCTCTGACTTTTGAGTTCCGAGGCGAAAACAGTTATTATAACAACGATTTGAATCGAAAAATCCCAACGTACCATTTTCGATTTGCTGACGCCAGCGCGACCGATGTCTTTGTCTCAAAAAAGACGGGTGACATTATTTCTCGTCGAACCCGGTTCTGGCGCGCGTTTTCGCCCATTCTTACTTTTCATGCTTATGCTTTTACCGGCAATGCGGTGATCGATACCGTTGTTTTAAGCATATTCCAAATTGGTTTACTTGCGCTTATAATAACAGGCTGGATCATGAATTTTACTACCAAACCATCTCAAAAAGAAGAAAAAATGGAGATGTAGGGGTTATGAGATTTCGATTTTTTCTCGCGATTTTCATTGCGATGGGCTCTCTCGGTTGCCAAAAAGAAACCACGGTCACGGTTTCTTCTGTAGACTTCTGGACTGATACCGGGATCGATGTAAAGGTAGGCCAAACGATTTCAATCTCCGCAGAGGGCGAAGTTTACGGTCACTACAATCCGCCAGAGCGCGTTTGGGGACCACTCGGTCCCGAAGGGCAAACCGATGAAAGCGCTGATTCCCTATGGATGCTGCCGGGGTCGCCTAAGATCGCCCTGATCGCTAAAATCGGTGAAGATGGCACGCCCTTAAAGATCGGCGCCTCGGCCAGCTTCTCTACAGAGCGGAAAGGCCGGTTGTTTCTGGGTGTGAACGATCGGGTCTACTTGCACCCATCAGATCATCATTACGTAGAAGGAGAGTCTCGTCAAATGCATACGGGATGTTATGAGGACAACAAAGGACAATTTACAGTTCAGCTTAGAGTTAAGTAACTTTCAAAAAAGGGAGGATGTAAAATGAGGCATCAATTCTTTTGTGGGCTTATCACTATCTTACTAACAGTCAACTTTTCTTTTGGCCATGAGCAAGAAAAAAGCGACTCTTCGGCGCGCATTCCAAATCGCAGCCATTAAAATTGGTTCGGAAGATTTTAGATGAACATGTTTAGTTTTAGCTACACCGTCTTGCGTTTCAAATAAAAATTTCTAAATTATAACCCATATTTTATGCTTCTCGAATCGATAACATAAAAAATTTAGGAAACGATCATGAAATGTCAAAATTGCCATCGTAACGTGACACGCAAGAGCAAATTTTGTTCTCATTGCGGTAATGCTATCGTCCCTCGTACATCCGGAAAATCAGAACAACAGTCCCTGAAAATGTCTATTTCAAACGCAATGATGTTTGTCGGACTTGGAATCGTGATCAGTCTGCTTATCGTTGTGTTGAACAAGGATTCAAAAGAGCCCCCACTCCAGCAGGGTTTGAACTTTTCAAACGCGATGACGATTCAAAGTCCGGCGGTGCTGGATATAGCCAGAGAATTCATGTGCTTTTGCGGAACCTGCACCGACCGTTTGTTTGAGTGTGATTGCGAACATCCAAAAGGGGCGTTCGAGGTGAAAAGCTTTATTTTGCAACAGATACGGGGAGGACATAAGAAACCGCATATAGTCGAAATGGTTGCCAACCGGTTTGGCAGCTCGAAGGCGAAACCCGACAGCACGATTTGAAGTTTGAATAGCAAAAAGCAGACCTTCTCTTGATTATCAGATCAATCTTCAAGAAGGTTAGCTTTCGGATTCGTCACTTTTTTCAGTTTACTTAATCTTATTATTTATCATGTTCAGGAAATCAACGCTCAGTTTAAGACTACGGGTAATTTTTTCGATTATTCTTCTTTTAGTCATCATCGGTGGACTCTTTAGTTTTTTAACAGTACGAAGTATTCACAAATTGCTAGAAGATGTGCTGTGGGGTAATTACAGCTCTTACACTCGCTCGTTCGCTGCTTTCAGCGCGAAATCTTTTGCGGAAGAAGATAGTGTCGAACTGCAACGACATTCGGATGTTGCGTTCGCCCAAAAAGAGGTGCTTTTTGTTATTGCTCAGGATCACGATGGCAATATCGTTGCCAAAACGGGAGATCTCGAACCTTACTATCCCCTTGAAATCCACCACGATATTTTCGAAGATGCATTGATTCGAGTGCAGGAGATCGGTGTTAAGCCTGGTGGGTTGTTTCATGCCTCCGGCCACACCTTCCTAATCACAACCCGGGTCATCTTTGAAAACCGTGACATCGGTTTGATACAGTTGGCTATCAATACTGCCTCGGCGAATCAAAGATTGGCAGACATCAGCTCCTGGGGGTTCAAAATGGCCTTTACCGTAATTGCGCTCGGAACGGTCATTCTCATTTTTGTGGATAGGAGATTGAAAATAAATATCATCCGTTTGATCCAAATTACCCGCAGCATGGCCGCCGGCGACCTTTCGCAACGCGTCGAGATTAAGACCGGAGATGAAATCGAACATCTGGGCGAGTCGTTTAACATGATGGCTGAGGCCATCAAAACACATGAGGAGCAGCTTGAAAGGCTGGTGAAACTGCGTACCAGAGAGCTTGCGGATGAAAAAAATATACTGCAGTTGATTTTGGATAATGTGCCCAGCGCATTCATAATGCTGGATAACAAATTGCGAGTGCTTACGGTAAGCTCGCAGTTAGAGGCGGTATTGCACCAAAAGAGAGAGGACGTACGGGGGAAAGTGTGTGCTTTATGCAACCTGCTTTATGAGTCACAAACCCAGTGTCCAACTCATGTAGCCCTGAGTAGTGGCGAGATACAAGTCAAAGAGGCGCGGTTCACCGCATCATCCGGGGAGGAAAAAATCATTGAACATATAGCTGTCCCCATCAAAAGAAATAGCACGATCGAGAACATATTGGAAATCATTACCGACGTGACTGACCGAAAACGTTTCGAAGAGCAACTTGTGCGTACTGAAAAGCTCTCCGCCACCGGGGAAATGGCGGCCAGTATCGCCCATGAAATGCGAAATTCGCTGTCCTCGGTCAATTTGATTTTGCAGTGTATGACGGATTCATCAGAGCAAAACGATGAGGATGCAAAGTCTTTCGAAGTGGCCATCGCCTCGGTGGAGCGTATGGAAACCATCGTTCGCCAGCTCTTGGAATTTGCCAAGCCGGGGGAGATTGAATTTCAGCCGGTGAATTTGAATTCGTTGATTGAAGAAAGTCTGACTTTTTGTAAGTACCAATTCCAAAAGAAGGGGATTCGACTTACTCAAAAATTCAGCGACGCTCTTCCGACGCTCGAAGTGGATGTCGAAAGAATGCGTGAAGTCATGATCAATCTGCTGTTAAATGCTGCGGACGCTGTGGCTGAAAAAGGTGAAATTTCTGTTGAAAGCAGTCTAGTGGAGCTGGACAAATTGTTTAAAGACGATTTCGATCGCAAACCCGTCATTCTAAGAAAGGGCCAGCAGGTGGTTCGCTTGAGCGTGACAGATAATGGAGCGGGGATATCCGAAAAAAATCTCAAGAGAATCTTCGATCCGTTTTTTAGCAGCAAAATCAAGGGCACGGGGCTCGGACTGACGATGGCAAAACGCGCGGTAGTCGAACATGGTGGTATATTATTTGCAGAAAGCATCGTTGCGCAAGGCAGCTCATTTATCGTCTTGCTGCCAGTCGATAAACGATAGATTATTCCTAACGAAGAAGCCGCAACCAAAATTGATCCGGACATTTATTAGGGCAAATCGTCTAAATTCAGCGGAGTAATGGATTACTGGATTTTTGTGATATTTTTTCTATATCGATCCAGGACTCCAATAATCCATCGATCCGCACTTATCATCCTTAACCTTGAGAAAAGTTTGCATTTTTGTGCAAGACTTGACGGATAATACTATCATAATAATAAATAAAAAGTTTGTGAACCCTTTGCGTCTTCGTGTCTTGGTGGCTATGAATTATTCAGGTTAGTGAGGGCCTAAGGCCATGAAAAAAGTTAAAATTATGATTGTCGATGACGATCCGGGCATCTTATACTCTCTGAGCATGACTCTGCGCAGAGAAGGCTATGAAGTTGTCACCGCTGCCGACGGTAAGGAATGCATCCAAAAAGTAGAGGTCGAACTGCCACATGTGATTTACATGGATATTGCTATGCCTGAGCTCAACGGTTTGGAAGCGTTAGAAGAACTGAAGAAATGTAACTTGGACATTCCGGTTGTCGTCATGACCGGTTACGGCACCATGCAAAACGCCATTCGTGCGGTACAATTGGGCGCTTATGAATACATCACCAAACCGTTGGACCGTGAAAAGATCAAGTTGACCACAAAACGCGCGCTTGAAACTTTGAGACTCAAGCGTGAAGTCACTGATTTGCAGGCACGCTTAGAACCAAATGGCGAGGACGAAGGAATTATTGGCGTCAGTTCGGCGATGCAGGAGGTTTACAAGACCATCGGGGCGGTGACCGGGTCTTCAAACCTGACCACGGTGCTTATTGAGGGGGAGAGCGGCACTGGCAAGGAGCTTGTAGCCAAAGCCATACACAATCACGGTCCCCATGCACATGAACCTTTCGTAGCGATAAACTGTACCGTGCTTCCTCAAGATTTGCTGGCCAGCGAACTTTTCGGTCATGAAAAAGGCGCCTTCACCGGTGCGGTCGATCGCCGTATCGGTCAGTTGGAATTTGCAAAATCCGGTACGGTGTTTTTGGATGAAATCGGGGACATGAGTCCGGATATGCAGAAGAAATTCCTGCGCGTGCTGCAGGAACGCCAATTTCAGCGACTTGGCAGCAATGCGACTCATGAGGTGAAAGCCCGCTTCATTACTGCTACCAATAAAAATCTCAAGCAAGAAGTCCAGAATGGGCATTTTCGCGAAGACCTGTACTATCGCCTCAATGTGGTCAATATAAAGTTACCGCTCCTTAAGGTGCGCAAAGGTGATATTCCGTTGCTGGCCAGTTATTTTTTACGGCGCCACAACCGCCTGTTAGAAAAAAGTATCAAGACCATTTCTGACGAAGCCATGAATTTATTGGAGCGATACTCATGGCCAGGGAATGTCCGCGAATTGGAAAACGTGATTCACAGCGCTGTGACGCTTGAACAAGGTGAGATTATTTTGCCTTCTTCTTTTCCATTCCATTTAAAAGAATCCAACCAGAACTCTTCATTGCAAATCGCCATTTCGAGTTTAAATCTCGAAGAAGCCCGCCAACACTTTACGGAAGTCTTCGAGAAACAGTACATCCGGAAACTGCTTGAAACCACTGATGGGGACGTCTCCAAAGCGGCAGACATCGCCGGCGTCACGGTGCGCAGTATTCAACGGCTGGTCCGGAAGTACGGCGTTAGCAGACCGTAGGCGCTACCGAGAAGCGTAGCCGAAAAGTCCTGTTTTCTTCGCGAAGGCGTCCCGCCGAGCGTTTTCTACCAGCAATCTGTGCTAAGAAACCCTTGGCGAGGCCTGTCCTGAGCCTTTCGACTATGCTCAAGATAAACTCCACGAAGGCCTCCTATACGCTCGGCTGAAAAGTCCAAAATCACTTCCCGAAGGCGTCTCGCCGAGGGTTTTTGGGGAACAGCGTCGGAGTAAAACTCGCTCGGCGGGACGCCTTAGCGAAGAGGTGGTATGGGTAGAAGCTGACCTTCTTACGGAACCCTGACAGGGTTTCAAACCTACATCGTTTGTAATAGGTGTATCGTAAGTAAGTCCTTCTTACGGAACCCTGACAGGGTTTCAAACCCTGTCAGAGTTCGTTATCCTTCCCCTAAAAAACGACACCCCATTTCGCCGATGCGACACGAGATGTCGTATTTCGACTTCCTCTAAACCATTAAACCGAAAACCTGTCTTCCATTTTTCATGATTTAACTGTTTGATATTAGAACACTTAAATTTCCTTCTCAACAGGTATTTTCTTTTTTTCTTAACCTGGTACACATCTTGTATTTGAGGGGAATGAATGAATGAGGAACAATTTTTTAACTGAACCAAAAGGAGGTCCAAAAATGAAACACAAACTCTTCATCCTCAGTATTGCTGTGATGGCGCTTTTTATCCTCCAGTCGACCAGTGATGTTTCTGCCTATCCCTGGTTTGCTCGACGGTTGGTGGATAATTGCAACAAATGTCATGTCTCGTTCCCTAAGACCAACGATTATGGTTGGTATGTCAAAGCGACCGGTTACGAGCTGCCGGAGATGGACTATACGGGTTTGGAAGAATCCCCGGTAAAGCGTTTTCTACGCTACCTGCCCATGGCCGTCAGATTCAAGGTGGATGCTATGAACTCAAATCCGTCAGAAATGGAAGGCGATCTCAACATTCGAGCGGCGCAGTTGATCAGCGGTGGCAGTATCCTCAACAACCGGGTAAGCTGGTGGTTCCATAAACACCTGATGGAGAACAACGAGTTCGAAAAACTGTTCAGCGGCGTCCCTCACGAAATGTGGGGACAGTATAATTTCAGGTTTGGGAAATCCGACGCCACACGCGTCAGCGTACGTTACGGGATGTCGGAGCTGCCCTTGCGCTTTTCACCCTCGAAAACCGACATTAGCGAAGTGGGATACGCCATTTACAACGCTATGCTGGGAGAAAACGCCATTATGTTAGGCATGCCTCAGTACGGAGCCGTTTTAAAGGGTGTGAAGTTGGGAGGCGATAGCTATAATCAAGTCCGGTCTACTTTCGATCTCGCGCTGGTCAACGGTACGGGAGACTTCTCATCGTATGATTTCACTCAGGTCTTTGCCCGGGTTGGCACAACCGTCGGTAGCACCATGTTCGGGGCGTTTACCTATCTCGGTTCAAAGGATTTGCCTATGTCTATGCAGATGGATGGGCACGCTGACGAGGGCGATCACCATGCGGAAGAAGGCGACATGCCCGCAGACGAACATACCGATGCCGTGATGACGGTAGGCAACAATTACCTCCGTGTGGGCTTGGATTTCGATCTCAATGTGACCCCCATGTTCAATATTTACGGTCTCGGACTTTACGGTCGGGATAGCAATCCGTTGGGTCTGGAAATGGGCGCTTCAGGACATTACTATGGTGGTTTTCTCGGCATGGATTACAGCCCAACGGAGCGTTTCATGATTACCTGGCGCTACGACGCCGTGCGATTCGGTAACTTACCAGCGATGGCCCACGACGAGCATGCTGATGAAGGCGATGCACATTCAGACGAACATGCCGGTGGTGGCGGTCACATGCATGGTGAGATGGTGACTTCGAATGCCGATGCGATGGTTTTCGGAGCGAACTTTCTCCTACCTCTGCCGAATTATCAAGTACGTTTAACATCAGAGTACCTGCTGGGTTTTCGAGGATTGAGCGATAAACTCATTATAGGCTTGCAGTTTGCTCTGTGAGACCCGATGGTGGCCGGGCGTTTTGCCCGGCCATTCCGTTTTATTGGTGCTAGAAACGCGGTCAGAAAGTCCAAAATCACTTCCCGAAGGCGTCTCGCCGAGGTTTTTTGGCACTGAGTGGGAATAAAACTCGCTCGGCGGGGACGCCTTCGCTAAGAAAGATACTTTCCGACGGCGGTTCTAGAGAAGTGATAACTAACAACAGGAGATGATTTAATGAATAAAAAAATTAGAATCGCGATCGTGATGATCATCGCCATGTCCATGCAGGTCATCAGCGTCTCAGCCATGGTGAGCGGCAGTGATACGGAGTATTCAGTTGTCGATGTGAAAAACGGGGGAACTATTTCCGGCGCCATCACTTTTGACGGTCAGATGTCAGAAGCGAAAAAGATTAGCGTCAGCAAGGATACCAAAGTGTGCGGGAAACACAAAATGGATGAGTCTCTGTTGGTGGACGCAACAACCAAGGGAATTCAAAACGCGGTGGTCTATTTGAAAAAAATCGGAGCTGGAAAGAAATGGCGCGCAAGCGAAAACAGCTTCGCTATGGATCAGAAGGGATGCCAATTTACTCCACGAGTTCTGGTCGTACCCGCAGGTGAGAAGTTCCTCATGTTAAACAACGATGGTATCCTGCACAACATTCATACACGGAGCGAGTTGAACAAAGAGATCAATAAAGCCCAACCCAGATTTCTAAAAAAAATGAAACTCACCTTTGAAAAACCGGAGTTTGTTAAGGTCGCTTGCGACGTTCATAATTGGATGCAGGGATGGGTCGTTGTGGCGTCGAATCCTTACTATACTGTGACCGGAAAAAGCGGAAAGTTTGAGATTACAAATGTGCCGGCGGGTACATATGAACTGCAAGTCTGGCACGAGAAGCTCGCTCCACAGACCGCACAAGTTCAAGTTAAGGCCGGCGAGACCACAAGTGTCGATATTTCTCTAAAATAATGATTTTGTTGATTTATAACTCTGTCAGGGTTGGAGTCTTACAAAAATGTCTGTATATAGTATTCAAAAAATGTATCATCTATATTATTTTATAGTGCATAACATTAACCCTGACAGAGTTTTTCAACAACGTCAGTAATCATCTGAGACAATTCTCGAGGATGAAGATGCAGCCCGTTCTGTTTTTGTTTTTCAGTGCGGGCTGTAATATTTTTCCTTTATTCACCGCACCCGCTGGAGAATGAACTCTTCAGCTACTAGATGTAAGTCGAATCAATCCGGCGTCTGACGGATAAATTCGACTACTGAGGCGATTGCAATCGCCTTGCATCTCGGAGCCTAATGGTTTATCATCAGGCGGACTCACGGCTAAGAAACTTTCGCTTAATGAACTGAGCGATAGTTAGAAGTTGTATTTGGAGTGCATTGCCTGTGTCAATCCTGCTTTTAAAGCTGACGGCTGAAAGCTAATGGCTGATAGCTTTCATTCATTCGAAGATTTATTTTTGTCTCATGAATTTTTCAAGTTGAAATATTTTAGTTGACTTTTTGACATTTCTTCTTATCTTCATTGAATTATTAAACGAGACAACAGTTGAATCAAAAAGGAGAGTCCTATGCGAATCCCAAACCCGACCGTGCCGGTAGAAACGGAAGGGTGATCGTTCGCGATAGCAGTCATTGTGTAAGGTCCACCGCTCAAGATAATCTGTAAATTTTCTTCGTTTCATACAGTCCTGTAATTAGCGAACATTCCTCCCTGCTATATTTTCCGTTCCATAATTTCAATCCATTTTTCCTCGATGTATTGAATCCGGTTCAAAATTCAAACATCAAGTCGTTTAAACTTTTGGAGTCATCAATGAGACATTCTCCCGATACAAAGTCATCTTCTCTAACAGAAGCTCTCCCCTTAATAACCAAAAGCCGTTTCGGGCAGTTGGGAGGGGATATCCTTGAAGGGATTCGAGGTTCGCAGCAGGATTTTACCCAAGGCAGTATTGGCCGCGCGATTTTACTGCTTTCGATCCCCATGGTACTGGAAATGGTTATGGAGTCTGTATTCGCCGTGGTGGACGTTTTTTTTGTTTCAAAACTCGGTCCCGATGCGGTCGCAACTGTCGGGATTACAGAGTCGATGATGACCATCGTTTATGCTGTTGCTATCGGCTTCAGTTTGGGCACAACAGCCATGATCGCCCGTCGAATTGGTGAGAAGAAGCCTGAGGAGGCGTCCGTTGCGGCTGTTCAGGCGATCTCCGTGGGAGTCTTGGCGTCGCTGCCTTTTGTCGTGATGGGTCTTTTTTTCGCGCCGGAACTTTTGCAGGTCATGGGAGCCTCATTATCTATCGTTGCTACCGGGCATGGGTACACAGCGATTATGTTTAGCGGCAATGTCGTTATTATGCTATTGTTCATCATGAATGCGATTTTTCGGGGCGCTGGGGATGCGGCCATCTCTATGCGGGTTCTCTGGCTCGCTAATTTTATCAATATCATCCTCGATCCATGCCTGATTTTTGGTCTGGGACCGTTTCCGGAGCTGGGGGTGAAAGGCGCCGCTATTGCTACGAATATCGGCAGGGGGACGGGCGTGCTTTTTCAACTTTGGGTATTGTTTCAAGGCAGCAGCCGTATTCAGGCGCTGAAAAATCGCATCCGGTTGAATCCGAAAGTGATGCTGCGTTTGCTGCGGGTCTCTTTAGGAGGCATCGGTCAACTCATCATTGCGACCTCGAGCTGGGTGGGACTGGTGCGCATCATGGCCACCTTTGGCAGCGAGTCGGTAGCCGGATACACCATCGCCATACGCATCATTATCTTCTCGATTCTCCCGGCTTGGGGCATGAGCAATGCGGCGGCTACTTTGGTCGGCCAAAATCTTGGGGCGCAAAAACCGGAGCGGGCAGAACGCTCTGTTTGGATTGCCGCGTTTTCTAACATGATTTTTTTAGGTTTCAACGCCATTATTCTGATCACGTTTTCGGAGTTTTTGGTTGGGATCTTCACAAGTGAGCCCAAAGTCGTGGCGATAGGTTCACAGTGTTTGCGCTGGATTAGCTACGGTTACTTGATCTACGCTTACGGAATGGTCACGGTGCAGGCGTTCAACGGCGCCGGTGACACGGCTACGCCGACCTGGATCAATTTTTTCTGCTTCTGGCTGGTGGAAATTCCGTTAGCCTACGTGCTGGCTCTGCATTTTGGGTTTGCTGAAAGAGGGGTTTTTATCGCTATCGTCGCAGCCGAGACCCTGATTGGCTTGGTCGGAATCATCCTGTTCCGGAGAGGCAAATGGAAAGAAAAAAAGATTTAGTAGTACACCCTGTCACACGGATTGAACACGGATAAAATGAGGTTAGAAACATGATACGAAGATTTCTATTGTTCATTTATTACAAAATCCGTGTTTCATCAGTGTGAATCCGTGGCTAAATATGCTTAATGGTTTTACCAAACAGATTATCCATAGAGTCTTAGAGTCTTAAAAACTTTGCCGCATGTTTGCGCTCCCAGCGGTTTTATCATTTGACGAATCGGGCGAAGCATCCGGTCAACTATGCGAGATCAGAAGTCTGAGTTTTTTCTTGTTGAGAAGAAAAAATAATTGTCGTAATTTAACCTGAAGAATGAGTGTCTGACCGAAAACTCAGAAATAAGCTCTAAGCCCCGTCCTCGGGGCGTTGTAATCAATTGTTTTTACAAAGCGTCAAACGCACCCGGGGACGGATGCTTGAGCATTTTAACGAGTTTTCGTTCAGACACTAATTAGCAAATTAGGGCAGTTTCTGTCAGATTTCTCACCCGACAAAAAACGTCGGGATTCGAAATGACACGACTGGAACAATCCTTTGTCTAAAAAAACAAAAAACAAACAAATTCAAAGTTCAAGGCAAAGGTCTTCAAAATCGTTTTTTGCGATTTCCGGTTTAAAGGTTTACGAAATTCACTGGACCCGAACCCAAAGACTTTTCGCCATCGCCGCTTTTCTGATTCCACTGCTCACCTATGTGATCTTTCTCTGCCCCACGATTGCCGCAGGCGATTCAGCAGAGTTTGTGACCGCTTCTAAAATCCTTGGAATTCCCCATCCTCCGGGATATCCTTTATACACCTTGATCGGGCATCTGTTTACAAAGCTGCCGTTCAATTCTGTCGCTTGGCGGGTGAACTTGTCGTCGGCTGTGTTCGGGGCGCTCGCGTGTTTCTTTGTTTATCTTTCGCTCTTACGACTCACCGGCAGGAATGTCCCCGCTCTCGCTGCTGCGTTTGGTCTGGCATTTTCACGTTATTTCTGGCACTATGCCGAAGTTGCGGAAGTCTTTGTTTTCAACAGTTTTTTTGCTGCTCTGCTCACCTATGTTTTGATCCTGATCGCTAAAAAGCGTGGTGAAGACCTACAAAGCCCTGTTTGGTTTTGGTTGTTGGCCTTCCTATTCGGACTTGCTTTAACCAACCACCATACCATTATTTTGCTTGCGCCCGCCATGTTATTTCTTATGTGGAAAACGCAGGCGACGCTTTTGTGGGATAAACGAAATCTCGCGTATGCGGCTCTGTTTTTCTGTTTAGGATTGACGCCTTATCTGTACTGCCCAATCGCGGCGTCAGCTCAGCCCGCTGTCAACTGGGACAATCCAAATACATTGAGCCATTTTATTCGATTAGTGACTCGCGCGGATTACGGCTCGTTCTCTCTCTTTGCCGGCGAAGGTTCTGTGGACCGTAGCGTCCAGCTTCCGGCTTTTTTTAAGAGCTTTCCTAAGCAGATGACCCCGCTGGGGGTATTTATTGCACTCCTCGGACTTTTCAACTTCAAACGTTACAAAGTTATACAAATATACTTGCTGTTGGCGTTTATTCTCTCTGGGATATTTTTTGTGGTATACGCCAACATGCCGATCAACAACCCTCTGCTGTTTGGGGTTTTACATCGCTTTTACATCTTGCCAACCGTTTTCGCCGCCTTTTGGATTGGATTGGGTTTCGAGCGTATTTTCGTGTGGTTGCAAGGAGTCACATCTCAACGTGTCCTCACTACGGTGGCGCCGGTTTCTTTACTTCTTATCCTGGGAATTTGGGAATTGTCCAGCAATATCGACGAAACCGATTTCCGCGAAAACACCCTGGCTGAGGATTTCGCTCATAACTTACTTCTAAGCCTGCCTGAGAACTCTCTTTTTTTTGTACGCGGCGACGTGGCCTCACTCGGTGTGGATTATTTACAAATAGTCCAAAAGCAGCGACCGGACGTTAAAATTCTGGATCAGGCAAAGCTAACCTACGACTGGTATTATGAGCAGGCCAAGAAACGCTTCCCGAAAGTGAGTTTGCCGGGAGTGCGTTATGACGGCGCCGCTGTCTTAAACAGACATTTCACCGAAAGAAACATCGGAAGATTTCCCGTTTGTTTTATGGATTTCAAAGAACAGAGTTACCAGGAAATGTTTCGAGCTGTTCCGCATGGTCTGGTTTACCTCATGCTGCCGAAGTCCGAAAGGTATTCTGTGACAGATTTTGAAGAAAAAACCAATGCCTTCTACAAAGAATTTAGAATGCGCGGCTTGGACAAAACATATTCGCCAACGACCTTTGAATATGAATTGAAACAGATTTACGCCGAACCGTTTTTTCGGCTCGGCTATGAATTCGAGCAAGCCGGCAGCTTTGCAAAAGCCGAGCAGTATTACAAAAAAGTGTTCGAGATAAATCCGAATAGCCACAAAGCTCTCAAAAATTTAGCGGTTTTGTATTATTACAAAATGAACCGCAGAAACGACGCTATTCCGCTTTTTAAACGCTATTTAGAAATGAATCCTTTCGATGTCGACGCCCATAGCATCAAGCAAGTGATTGAAAGCCATAGATGAGGAAAATCGTTCCGGGAGCCTAATCGTATAAATGTCAATATGTTGTACAAGCACATGTTGACCTGTTTGTAGTTCTATCGGTGAACTTTTGCATTTTTATTGCAAAAAAAGAATGGACCACAATGAAATCTCACAAAAACGAAACCATTTATGCTCGCTCAAAATTTTGCACAGCCGCTAAGAGCTTTTGGGGCTCTCCCGCGTTATTAACGCATGAGGACCATTCGCCGCGTTACGGATTCCGTACCGGAAGTCAAGCGGTACAGATACATCCCGCTACCTACCGGGCTGCCGAAAGCGTCTTTACCATCCCATTGCATTTGATGCGACCCTACTGATAAAGGCGCGTCCACCAACGTCCTCACAGTCTGTCCCAACAAATTGAAGATGGTCAATGTTGTTTTTATAGTTCCAGGGTTCTTACCCGAAATCCGAAAGGCGATGGTTGTGCTGGGGTTAAAGGGATTGGGATAGTTCTGCAATAAAGCGAAATCTTCAGGCCTTTCAGGATTCTCTTGCTGCGACGGCAAATTTACAGAAGTCACGGTTCCCTGAATTTTAATTTTCGTGCCAAAAATTACATTTCGGCGGCCTTCTTTCGCACGCACTTGCACAAACTGTCCCCGTGACAGCTCATAAATGGATAAGAACTCGTTGAGTTTGCCTAAAATCAAGGTGTTCGAATCGAAGAGAATTTGTTTTCCTAACATCCGGATACCATTAAATTCCACTCGTTCTATGATTCCGGAAAGCAGGGCGATGTCTTCGATTTTGATGCGCACGGCTTCCTGAGTACCGTTAGATTGGCCGACGGCGCGTACTGTGACGGTTCGTCCCAGCTCTAAGGCTGAAAAATCGATGGGATTATTTTCTGCATCCAATAGTTGTGCCGTATCGTTCATGAAAAAGGTAACGCCGAGTACTACGATGGTATTTGTTGCAAAGGCATCGATTGGCCCCACGACTTCGATAGGTTCCGTTTCCCGTTCTTCAATTCTGATTGCCACCAGCGTGCCATCTGTCATAAGGTCGCCTCGTACTTCGACGGTTTGCCCGACAAAAAGCTGAGCGATCGTAATCCGGTTTTCGTCTTTGTCGAAAAACACACTGTTTTGGGTAATACTAAACGTTTTTCCTAAGATGACGATCTCGGCGTTATTGTATTGTTCGATGACGCCGGTTATTTTGACTTCATCGATGATACGTTCTTCGATACGGATTTTCATTGCTGCTAATTGTCCATCCTGCTGCGCCATTCCACGAATTTCAACGATGAAGCCTGCCTGTAAATCCGTAAAAGAGATGGGGTTATTTCCAGGGTCTAAAATTTCGGTTTTACTGTTGACGACAAACTTGATACCGGCCACCAACAGATAGTCGCTTCCAATGGTTGCTATGCTGCTTGTGACTTCCACTTCACCTTGAAGCCGGTTTTCGACTTTGATGTGAGTGGCAATCAAGGTTCTGTCAACGTGCACTTGTGCCGTAATTTGTACGATGTTTTCAATGCGCAGGTCGTTGAAGAAAATGGCTCGATCAGCGCTATCCAGAATTTCAGTCGTATCGGTCACGATAAACTCAAATCCCGCAACCAGTAGTGAATGTTCCCCAATGTTTTCGATAACTCCTATGATGTCTATTTCATCGTGCAAACGATCTGCGATTTTGATCTTGGTTGCCAAAAACGTTTCATTGTTTAAAACGTTGGCCCGGATTTCAACGATAAATCCTATCTTAATATCAGAAAGCGCGATCGGGTTGTTCTGTTCATCGAATAGTTGGGTAGCCTGGTCAACTTGGAACGTCAATCCCTGTGTTTTTACGTGAGTTTCACTCATGTCCGTCAGAGTGCCGGTTACTTCGATTTCATTGTCACCCAAGTCTGTATTTTCGATTTTTATTCTAATGGCACGCAGTACCCCGTCGTTACCGCGAACCCCTTTGATTTGCACAACTTGCCCAACACTTAATTCTGGTAGAGAGATGGCGATATTCAGGTTGTCTAAAAATTCGGTATTGGCTGTGACCACAAATTCCATAGCATCAACCACGATTGTAGCGATGTCTATGGCATCAATGGTACCGGTAAATTCAACCTCCTCGCCACCGTTGCCGCCGCCAATAATTTTTATATCTACGCGTACTTCGAAATCGTTGTCGCTTTCATCTTTGATACGAGCTCGCCACTGCCAGTTCTCCTGATTCGGATTGGCCGTACTGAGCGATAAACTGGCGGTATAGGTACCGTCGAAGTTGTTCTTGAACGTTCCGGTGAAATTGTCGTCGGCGTTGCTTTCCGGTTGCGGCTTTAAACTAAATTCATTTTTGTCAATATCGGTGAAGTCGATATCTTTTGCTTCTACCAGCATATACATGATGTCATTTCTGGAAAACACCCGGTCAATAGTTGAAACATCAGCGTTCTTTGAAAGTTTATAATTACCTGTGGCCAGAAGCGGCTGCACCACGAGAGTATACATGATAAAGAGGAGAAAGAAGAGAGAAATCTTAAAACATCTCGTTTCTGTGATCATAGTCATTCTTTGTTTCACATTCATTCGAAAGGGATTTATTGATTTATCTGTATGTATTGGCAAACAGGATGCCAGAGTATTTATCGCTTGCCCAAATTGATATTTGTAATTTAACAACCTATTGTTTTACAAGTGTTTTAAGCCATACGCCTGGGTGATATATTTGCGGGATCTTATTATTCGTTCGCTGTTGTACGCATGATTTGCACACTTGGGCGCATTCTTTGCGTATCTGGAACAAAGATGAAGTTTCTCTTGCAGAAGGATTGGAATGTGGTTTTCATTTTTTTGGAGATTGTGTTAAGATGCCTGGTACCTTATAAAATATCAAAAAGTTAGCGCCATCATTTATCGTACTTCTGAACGCGCTTCGGGATCGCGTTTCATGAACATGGCACACTCTTTGTAAATGGGTACTGCGAAACGGCGAGCCCCAACCCTTCGCTGTCTATGGAAATTCACCTCTGTGGTCCGATTCAAGCTCTGGTAGTTCGCGGGACTCTTAAACGATTATCAGGTTGGTGAAAGTGAGTACACCCGCAGGCAATAACGTGTCGCAGGCAAGACGCATACGCAAACGGTAAGCATTTGATTTCCTCCTCCTCTACCCCCATAACCCCGAGAGGTTTTATCACTCTCGGGGTTTTTCCCTTTGTAAGGGTTATCCCTATTCCCTCATTCCCTCATTCCCTTATTCCTTATCTCCTTACCCCTCTTTACGCATACTGCTCCTGCACACACTTTTTGACAAAGCTGCGTCCTCTCGCCAGATGAGACTTAACCGTGCCGGGG